>NZ_PDJG01000001.1:3300000-3521501 GCF_002564005.1 Sanguibacter antarcticus
GCCGGCTGAACCGGCGAGCAGCAGCGGCTTGCGCCCGATCTTGTCGACCAGCGCGATCGCGACGAAGGTCACGAGCACGTTCGTCACCGCGGTGATCGTCGAGAAGGTGAACGAGTCCGAGTCGTCGAACCCGACGGAGCGCCACAACGTCGTGGAGTAGTAGAAGATCACGTTGATGCCGACGAGCTGCTGGAACACCGAGAGCAGGATCCCGACCCAGACGATCGGCAGGAGGCCGAACCGTGGACCGCGCAGCGACGCCTGCTTCTCGAGCTTCGCGTCTCGCTCGACGGTGGCGCGGATCTGCTCGATCTTCACGTCGATGTCGACCGGACCGAGGACCGAGCGCAGCACCGTCGCGGCCTCCTCGATCTTCCCGCGGGCGACGAGGAACCGCGGAGACTCCGGCACCGTGAGAGCGATCCATGCGTACAGGGCCGACGGGACCACCGCCACGAGGAACATCCAGCGCCAGGCGTCCAGACCGAAGAGGCTGTCGCCGAGGGCGATGGGTGCCCCGTCGGCCACCGACCCCGCCGTCGACGCGAAGAGCTGGTCGGAGAGCAGCGCAGCGAAGATGCCGAGCGTGATCGCCAGCTGCTGCAGCGACGCCAGGCGCCCACGGATCGCCGACGGCGAGATCTCCGCGATGTACGCCGGCGTGACCACCGACGCGATACCGATGCCCACGCCACCGACTACCCGCCACAGGACCAGGTCCCAGACCGCGAACGCGAAGCCTGACCCGAGAGACGACACGAGGAACATCACCGCACCGACGAGCATGACGCGAGGCCGCCCCCACCTGTCGGCCAGCCGTCCGGCAGACCAGGCGCCGACCGCACAGCCCAGGAGCGCGATCGCCACAGCGAGGCCGGTGATCGTGGGGCTCAGGTCGAAGTCGGTCTCGATCGCGTCGACCGCTCCGTTGATGACGGAGCTGTCAAAACCGAAGAGGAAACCGCCGACCGCGGCGGCGACGGAGAGCCCGACCGCCCTGCGCTGCGCAGACCGCGCCTCGGGGGACAGCGGTGCTGTGGTGCTCTCGTCCTGAGCAGATCCGACCATCGACGCCTCCTGTACGGGCCGCACACAGGCCCATCAGGTCGGGTGGCGGCAAGGTGAGAGGCCGCCAGATGCGCGCGTGGCGAAAGGCGCCCCCGGTCCTCCACACTGTAATCATGAGCAACTCGATCGGCGCGGGCAGCGGAACGAACCAGGCCTCCAGCGGTGCACGTCCGGGCGGCGCCTCCCGGCCCCGGCGCCCCGCGATGCTCAGCCCTCGTGAGGCAGACGAGATCTCCGGGGACATCGACCCCGGGCTCCGAGGTGAGATCGCCCACACCACGGCCGCCGCGATCGTCGACCGGGCGCGCGCCTCAGAGGACCCCGAGGTGGTCGAACGGCTCGTCCGGCTCGTCGAAGACGAAGGCCTCGACGTGGTCGCAGGCTTGTGGGCCGACAGCCCGGCCGACACGCTGCCCGGCGCGCTGTGGCGCATGTACGTCTTGCGCGAGTGGGTCCGCCGAGACCCCTCCACGGTCGCCGACCGCTACCGGCTCGGCATCGACGCGGCACCGGTCCCCAACGTCGTCGCCGGGGTCGTCACCCCACCGGGGCCCGACGACGTGCGTGCCGTCGCAGACGCGGTGCTCTCCGGCGTCTTCGCAGGCGACCTCGCTGTCGCGCTCGAGCGCGCCGGGGCGTTCTGCCGCGTGCTGGCCACCGGGGCGGCCTTCGACGCTGACCACGTCGAGACCCTCGACGCCCTCTACGCGACCCGCATGACCCGAGGGGCGGCCTCCCTCGTGCGCACCGCAGAGGAGCTGGAGCACGCCGCCGGTCTGTGGCGCGCAGACCGCCTCGACTGAACCGGCGTGCGGGTCGACCTCCTCCAGGGGTCCGCGAGGACGGAGAGCGGCCGGCTGCGCGCATCGGCACGAGATCCCGTAAAGTGTTCAACGACGTCGGGCCACGGTAGCCCCGGGCTCCACATCAAGCCGCCACGAGCGGCCTTCGCGCCGTCAGGCGCTCTGTGGTCCGGCGTCATCACTCCAAGGACGAGCCATCAGGCCCCTTGACAAGTCGCCCAGAACACCCGCCCACCTGTGTGTTGGGCCAGAGTTTGCCTAGAGGACACCCCAGGAGTTGTGTGTTCACCAAAGTGCTGCCCTACTCTGGGAACGATCACTTGATCAACCCTTCGCTGCCCTGCAGTACTCACTGCCAGTGAACGCCGCTTTCCCCCAAACGGAGCCCGCTGTGCGCCTGCGTCTTACCCCGCGCGATACCTCTTTCTTCGACCTTCTCGCTGCGTCGGCCGACCACCTGGTGACCGGTGCGAACCTGCTCAGCGAGCTCTTGGGAGCAGACCGGGCGGGCCGCAAGGCGATCGCCAAGAAGCTGGTGGAGACAGAGCACGCTGCCGACGACGCGACGCACTCGATCATGCGTCGGCTCAACCAGACGTTCGTCACGCCGTTCGACCGTGACGACATCTACGGCCTCGCGTCCGCTCTCGACGACTGCATGGACTACATGGAGGAGGCCGGTGACCTCATCGTGCTCTACAAGCTCGACGAGCTGCCGCCCCGGGTGTCCGACCAGATCCAGGTGCTCCAGCGGTGTGCCGAGCTCACCGCCGCCGCCATGCCGCACCTGCGCTCCATGGGCGACCTCACCGAGTACTGGGTCGAGGTCAACAGCCTCGAGAACCAGGCAGACAAGATCCACCGCAAGCTCCTCGCGCAGCTCTTCGACGAGATCACCGACCCGATCCTCCTCATGAAGCTCAAAGAGGTCGTCGAGACGCTCGAGCTCGCCGCCGACGCGTTCGAGACCGTCGCGAACATGGTCGAGACCATCGCGCTCAAGGAATCCTGACCTCCCGTGGAACTCGCGCTCGTCATACTCGTCGTCGCGCTCGCGCTCGGCTTCGACTACACCAACGGTTTCCATGACGCAGCCAACGCGATCGCGACCTCGGTCTCGACGCGAGCGCTGACGCCCCGGGCCGCGCTCCTCATGGCGGCAGTCATGAACTTCGCGGGTGCGCTCCTCGGGACCGAGGTCGCCGAGACGATCGCCAAGTCGATCGTCAACCTCGACGGCGCACCACCGCACCAGGCGCTCGTGGTCGTGGTCTGCGCCCTCGTCGGGGCGATCACGTGGAACCTCATCACCTGGTGGTTCGGTCTGCCCTCGTCGTCGACCCACGCGCTCATCGGCGGTCTCGTCGGTGCCGGCCTCGTCGCAGGTCTCGGTGTCTACGGCTCGGCGATCGTCGACAAGGTCGTCCTGCCGATGATCATCTCGCCGCTCGTCGGCTTCGTGCTCGCCTTCGCGGTGATGGTCGCGGTCCTGTGGATCTTCCGCAACGCCTCACCGAGCAAGACGACCCGCCGGTTCCGCATCTCGCAGACGGCGTCTGCCGCCGCCATGGCGCTCGGTCACGGGCTCCAGGACGCCCAGAAGACGATGGGGGTCATCTACATGGCGCTCCTGACCGTCGGCTGGGCCGACGCGGACGACGGCATCCCGATCTGGGTCAAGCTCTCCGCCGCGACAGCCATCTCGCTCGGTACGTACTCTGGCGGCTGGCGGATCATGCGGACCCTCGGCCGCAAGATCATCGAGCTCGACCCAGCCCGCGGGTTCGTGGCCGAGTCGGTGTCCGCGATCGTTCTCTACGTCAACGCGTTCGTGCTGCACGCGCCCGTCTCGACGACGCACACCATCACGTCGGCGATCATGGGTGTCGGAGCCACCAAGCGGCTCTCCGCCGTGCGCTGGGGCGTCGCGAAGAACATCGGGATCGCGTGGGTCCTGACGATCCCGGCCGCGGCCGCCGTCGCCGCGCTCATGTACCTCGTGCTGCACCCGATCCTCGGCTGACGGTCTGCGGGCCGGCAGACTGACCTACTCGAACCGGGACGGGTCCCCGAGCCCGCGACGGATGATCTCCGGCGCGCCGCTCGACCAGTCGACGACGGTCGTCGGTTCGGTGCCGCAGTCGCCGCCGTCCACGATCGCGTCGAGGACGTGGTCGAGCTCGTCCTTGATCTGCCACCCGTCCGTCAGCGGTGACTGCGCACCGGGGTGCGCGAGGGTGCTCGACAAGAGCGGACCGCCGAGCTCGCGGACGAGGGCGAGAGCGACGGGATGGTCGGGGATCCGCACGCCCACCGTCTTCTTCTTCGGGTGCGCGAAGCGCCGCGGGACCTCCTTGGTCGCTGGCAGGATGAACGTGTACGCACCCGGGGTCGCGGCCTTGATCGCCCGGAACGCCGAGTTGTCGAGCTGGACGAACTGTCCGAGCTGAGCGAAGTCTGCGCACACCAGCGTGAAGTGGTGCTTGTCGTCGAGGTGCCGGATCGCGCGGATCCGGTCGGCGCCCGTGTGGCTGTCGAGCGAGCACCCCAACGCGTACGACGAGTCGGTCGGGTACGCCACGAGGGCGTCGTCTCGGAGCATCTGGATCACCTGCGTGACGAGACGCGCCTGCGGGTTCTGCGGGTGGACATCGAAGTATCTGGCCATGACTCTGAGCGTAGGCCTCTGACGGGCGCGACGCACCGTCCGTCGTCCGCCCGCTGCCTGGTGCCCGGGCCAGGAGGTCAGGGACGCAGCCTCAGTGCAGCGGAGGGAGCACCCGCTCCACACCGACGACCCGCGGCCCGCGAGAGCTCTGGCTCACGTGCGTGACGAGTGCCTCGCCCGGGCTGAGGAACGGGTCCTTCGTCGGCAGCGCGCTCGCGACCGAACGGCGCGAGTGCTGACCGAGGACGTCGAGAACGGTCGGGAGCACCGGACGATGGGTGCACAGGACGGACGGGGTCCCTGACTCGAGCAGCGCCCGCACCACGGCCGCGACGCGGCTCGGAGACCGCTCGTGCTCGGCCTCCGTCAGGTGGTCGCTCTCGAAGGGCTCGATCTCCGCAGCGTGGGCGTACGGGCTGATCGTGTCGGCGCAGCGCCGCCAGCGGCTCGTGACGACGGCATCGATGCCGAACGCCGCGAGGACGGGAACGAGCGCCACCGACTGGGCATGGCCTGTCGGCGTCAGGGGTCGTCCCTGCTCGTTGCCGTGCCACCCGCTGCGCGCGAGCGCCTTGCCGTGGCGTGCGATGACGAGCGCCTCCGTGACCAGGCGGCCTTTCGCGTACTCCTCGACGAGGGCGTCGAGCGGGACACGGTCGGCCGGGCGCGTGAGCTTGTCCCCCGCCTTCTCGACCGGCAGCCAGCGCATGTCGTCGATCTCGTCCGGTGACACCGGAAGCACGGGGGCCCGGGCGGAGAGAGCGGACGAGCCTGCCGGCAGACGCCGGGCCGCCCAGTAGTGGACGCGCTTCACGCGGCCCTCCGGGGTGAGGTACTGCAGCCCGGGGAGGGGGACGCCGAGCACCACGGCTCGGCCTGTCTCTTCAGCGACCTCGCGGGCGGCAGCGGTCGGCAGCGTCTCCCCAGGATCGAGCTTGCCCTTGGGCCAGGACCAGTCGTCGTAGCGAGGACGGTGGATGAGCTGGACCTCGAGCTCGCCCTTGTGGATGCGCCAGACGACCGCGCCCGCCGACTCGATGACCGGCAGCTCGCTCGCCAGGTCGGCGCTCACCCCTGTGCTGCCGTGCACACGGAAGCCGGTGTCGGCGGGCGGAGAGGCCGTCACCGGCCGAGGGTCAGTCGTCGGCGCTGCCGGGAGATGAGCGCCTCTTGGTGGTCGCTCAGCGGCGTGCCGTCGAGCGCGAGGTGGTGCCGGGTCCACGTGCCGTCGGCGCCGAGGTGCCACGACGAGGTCTCAGGGTCCATGGAGTTGTCGATCAGCATGACGACCCCGGCGATCTGTGTCTCGTCCGACAGTCGGATGAGGGTCTCGACGCGTCGGTCGAGGTTGCGGTGCATGAGGTCCGCTGAACCGATGAAGACCTCGGGCCCGGACTCCGGCCCCTCGCCGATGGCAGGCCCTGACGAGTTGGCGAACGCGAAGATGCGAGAGTGCTCGAGGAACCGTCCGAGGATGGACCGGACACGGATCGTCTCGCTGAGCCCGGGAACTCCCGGGCGCACCGCGCAGATCCCTCGCACGACGAGGTCGACGGGCACGCCGGCCTGCGACGCACGGTAGAGCGCGTCGATGACAGCCTCGTCGACCATCGAGTTGACCTTGAGCTTGATCCAGGACGGCTTGCCCTCGCGAGCTGCCGCGGCCTCGCGGTCGATGCGTTCGATCAGGCCGGAGCGCACGGAGCGCGGTGCCACGAGCAGCCGGTGGAAGCGCGACTGGGGCGCGTACCCGCTCAGCTGGTTGAACAGCCGGGTGAGGTCCTGGCCGACGTCGGGGTCGGAGGTGAGCAGGCCGAGGTCGGTGTAGAGCCGCGCGGTCTTCGGGTTGTAGTTCCCGGTGCCGACGTGGCAGTAGCGCCTCAGGCCGTCCGGCTCCTGGCGCACCACGAGGGAGAGCTTGCAGTGCGTCTTGAGGCCGACGATCCCGTAGACGACGTGCACGCCCGCCTGCTCGAGCTTGCGCGCCCACGAGATGTTGTTCTGCTCGTCGAACCGTGCCTTGATCTCCACGAGCGCGAGCACCTGCTTGCCGGCGTCGGCGGCATCGATGAGGGCGTCGACGATGGGGGAGTTGCCCGAGGTCCGGTAGAGCGTCTGCTTGATCGCCAGGACGGCAGGGTCCGCCGCAGCCTGCTCGAGGAACGTCTGGACGGACGTCGAGAAGGAGTCGTACGGGTGGTGGAGGAGGATGTCGCGCTCACGGATCGCCGCGAAGATGTCCGCTGGGCTCGCACTCTCCACCTCGGCGAGGAACCGGTGGGTCGTCGGGACGAACCGCGGGTAGTGCAGGTCCGCACGGTCGAGGTCCGCGATGAGGTTGAGGCCCGTGAGGTCGAGCGGAGCCGGGAGCGTGTAGACCTCGTCCTCGACCACGCCGAGCTCGCGGACGAGGAGCTGGCGGATGCGCGTGCTGATCCCCTCGTCGAGCTCGAGGCGCACCGGCGGACCGAACCGACGGCGCAGCAGCTCCTTCTCCATCGCCTTGAGGAGGTTCTCCGCGTCGTCCTCCTCGACCTCGACGTCTTCGTTCCTCGTCACACGGAACGTGTGGTGCTCGAGCACCTCCATACCGGGGAAGAGGTGGTCGAGGTGGTGAGAGATGATGTCTTCGAGCGGGACGAACGACGTCGGACCCTTGTCCATCGCCTGGGAGCTCGGCGCGCTCGGACGGCCCTTCGCGTCGACCGCGATGAAGCGGGGCAGCAGGCCGGGCACCTTCACACGGGCGAAGTGCTCCTTGTTCGTCGACGGGTTGAGCACGAGGACCGAGAGGTTGAGCGAGAGCCCCGAGATGTACGGGAACGGGTGAGCAGGGTCCACCGCGAGCGGGGTGAGGACCGGGAAGATCTGCTTGCGGAAGAACTTGTGCAGCCGCTCCTGCTCCTGGGTGGAGAGCTCCTCCCACCGCACGAGCGTGATGCCCTCCGCCGTCAGCGCAGGCTGGACACCGTCCGCGAACGCTCTCGCGTGGCGCTCCATGAGGGTGTGCGCGTGCTTGCTGATCCCCTCGAGCATCTGGCGGGGCGTACGGCCCGACGCCGAGGTCACTGCCAGGCCGGTCGCGATCCGGCGCTTGAGGCCGGCGACCCGGACCATGAAGAACTCGTCGAGGTTCGACGCGAAGATCGCGAGGTAGCGCACACGCTCGAGCAGAGGCTGCGTGCTGTCTTCACCGAGCTCGAGGACCCGCTCGTTGAAGGCGAGCCAGCTGAGCTCGCGGTCGCCGAAGCGGTCCGCGGGGAGCTCCGGGAGGTCGTCGAACGTCGTCGTGACCGCGAGGTCTTCTTCGCCGATGTGCTCGGCGATGTGCGCCGCGAGCTCCGGATCGAGGCGACCGCGAGGGAGGTCGGGCGTGCTCGAGGAGGGGTCGGTGCCGCGGTGGGCGGTCGTGGTCGAATCGCTCATAGGGTCATCGTGACATCACTCGGTGAACTTTGGGTGCGCGCACCGCTGTCGGACATCACCCGACCGGTCCCAGCTGGACGTCCGTGGACGCCACGACGAAGCCTGCGCGCTCGTACGTGCGCACCGCGATCGTGTTCTCTCGCCCCGTGTAGAGGTCGGCGGTCTCCAGGCCGAGCGCCTGGAGGCGGTCGAGGCCCGCTCGGGTGAGGACCGTGCCGAGGCCCGTCCCCTGCGCTGCAGGATCGACCCCCACCGCGTAGATCTCGCCGACGCTCTCGCCGGCCTGCTGCTCGCCTGCCGGGAGGACCTTGAGCCAGCAGAAGCCGACGATCTCCTCGTCACGGACCGCGAGGAGGAAGGACGCCTCGTCGAACCACGTCTCCCGGCGGCGAGCCTGGAGGTCCCCGAGCGTCATCCGGCCCTGCTCGGGGTGGTCGGCGAACGCGCGTGCGTTCACCGCCAGCCAGGCCTCGTCGTCGGAGCCTGGCCGGAACGTGCGCAGCGTGACACCTGCTGGCAGGTCGACGGGCTCCGGGGTCCGCGCGCGGAGATCGAGGGTCATCCGCAGCAGCTCGCGGACCACGCCGTAGCCTGCCCTCTGGGCGAGGCGCTGTGCGGCCGGAAGGTGTCCGTGGGCCCACGGTCGCAGCTCCAGCCCGTGCGCTCGCGCGACGCTCTCGGCGCGCGCGACGAGAGCCGTCCCGACCCCGTGGCACCGGGCGAACGGATGGACGACGAGCTCCGCGGAGGCGACGGCAGGCGACCCCAGGTCGACCTGGGCGTACCCGGCGAGGTCGTCGGCAGCGCGCACGAGCAGGTGCTGGACGGGTGCGTGCGGATCTGTGAGCCACAGCAGCGGCTGCTCGGAGACCGGCGCCGTCCCGTCGACGTGCTCGGCCGCTCGGGCCAGTCGTAAGACCGCCTCGGCGTCAGCCTGCTCCAGGGGTCCGACGACGAGGTCGATCGCTGCATCATCCACGCGACGATTCCATCACGGTTCCTCCGCGCGAGCACCGTCGGCGCGGTCGCACGCGGGTGATCTCGGCCGGTGGCGTCAGCCGCCGACGATGCCGACGACTCCCGACACGATGAACGAGAGACCGATCACCGCACCGATGGCCCAGAGCACCTTGGTCTTGGTGGTGATCCCCTCGGGGGCGTCGTCGTCCTCGAGAGGATCTGTCGCGTCGTCGTCGCGTGCGGTCGGTACGTCAGGAGCCATGCCGTTCATCGTAGGTGTCGGTGCCGGGCACCGGCACCTGCCTGGTCCACAGGCTATGCACAGGCGGGTCCTACGTCCGTGCCAGGTGCGAGGGCCACGGTGTGCGCATGACACGTCGCAGACGCATGTTCATCAACAGCGCCCTCGTGGTGGCACTAGTCCTGACAGCCGGCGGCACCTGGTGGTTCCTCCGGCCCGCCGAAGCCGCGGCGACTCCCGAGGGGCAGAGCGTCCGGTCCTCGACCGCAGGCGTCGGGACCGTCACGACCACCATCGCGGCACAAGGCACCCTCCAGTCGGCGGCCGTCACCGACGTGTCGTTCGGGACGTCCGGCGCCATCGCGAGCGTCGACGTCGCGGTCGGTACCGTCGTCGCAGAAGGCACCCAGCTCGGCACCCTCGACCCGGCGACCGCCGCGGCGACGGCGTCGACGACGCTCCTCTCCCCGGTGGCAGGCACCGTGACCGCGATGAGCGGTGCGGTCGGTGACACGGTGAGCGCCGGGACCTCGTCCAGCGGGTCGGGCGCCTCGGACGCGGGGGCCGGTGCCTCGGACGCGGGGACCGGTGCCTCGACCGGCGCCTCCTCGGCGTTCGTGACGATCTCCTCGACCACGAGCCTGCGGATCACGGCGTCCTTCGACGAGTCGGACGCTGCTCAGCTCGAGGTCGGGCAGAGCGCCGACGTGACCTTCCCGGCGGTCGAGGGTGCCTCCGCCACAGCGACCGTGACGGCGATCGACCCGGTCGGAACCGCCACGAGCTCGGTCGTGACCTTCGGGGCGACCATCACGCTCGACGCTCCACCTGAGGGAGTGCGACTCGGTCAGACCGCGAGCCTGACCGTCACGACAGCCGAGGCCGTCGACGTGCTCACTGTCCCGAGCCAGGCGGTCACCATCGACGTGACACCGACCGTCGATGCCACGACCGGCGAGCAGATCGTCACAGGCACCGTCACGGTCCTCGCCGCAGACGGCACGCAGGCAGAGCAGGCGGTCACCGTGGGCGTCCAGGGCGACGCGACGTCGGAGATCCTCAGCGGTCTCGCCGAGGGCGACACCGTCGTCATCTCGGTCGACACCGCCGTCGGCGCCACAGAGACGACCACCGAGACCAGAGGGTTCGGCAGCAGCGCGCCCTCGGGCGGTACCGGCACCGGGCCGCAACAAGGAGGTGGGAACCGATGACCGCAGTCCTCGACATCCGCGACCTGCGACGCACCTACGGCGACGCCGGTCACGAGGTCCGCGCGGTCGACGGGGTGAGCCTTGTCGTCCAGCCCGGCGACTACGTCGCCCTCATGGGCGCGTCCGGCTCCGGGAAGTCGACCATGATGAACATCCTCGGCTGCCTCGACGTCCCGACCTCCGGGACGTACCTCCTCGACGGGATCGATGTCTCCCACCTCAGCGAGCGGCAGCTCTCGGCGGTCCGCAACCGGCGCATCGGCTTCGTCTTCCAGTCCTTCAACCTCATCCCGCGGATGAGCGCCCGCGCCAACGTCGAGCTGCCGATGGCCTATGCCGGCGTCTCGCCGCGCGAGCGCCGTGCGCGCTCCGACGCCGCGCTCGCGCGCGTCGGCCTCACCGACCGGGCAGACCACGACCCAGACGAGCTCTCGGGCGGGCAGCAGCAGCGCGTCGCCGTCGCTCGGGCGCTCGTCAACGCACCACGCCTCATCCTCGCGGACGAACCGACCGGGAACCTCGACTCGACCGCGACCGGCGAGGTGCTCGACATCTTCGCCGAGCTCAACGCGTCCGGCCGCACGATCGTCCTCATCACCCACGAGGACGAGGTCGCAGCCCACGCGCACCGCACCGTGCGCATGCGCGACGGGGTCATCGTCTCCGACGAGCGCACCGGAGGACCGCTCCGGTGAACCCGGTCGAGATCGTCCGTTCTGCACTGCGCGGGATGGCCGCCAACGCGCTGCGCTCTGTCCTCACGCTGCTCGGTGTCCTCATCGGTGTCGGCTCCGTCATCCTCCTCGTCGGGGTGGGCAACGGCTCCGCCCAGGCGGTCGCCGAGCAGATCGGGTCCCTCGGCACCACGACCCTCACCGTGCGGACGTCCGGCGGCGACTCGCGGGGCGGAGAGGGGGCGATCAGCTCGCAGGCGCTGACCGCCGACGTCGCCGACGCCCTCGCGAGCGACGACGGGACCGAGCACATCGACGTAGTCGTCCCGCAGGTGACCAGCTCCGGCAGCGTGACGTTCGGGAGCGCCACCCTGACCGCCCAGCTCGTCGGCAGCACCTCCGGGTACTTCGAGGCGACGTCGTCCAACATCGCCCAGGGCGTGAGCTTCACAGCGAACGACGAGGCCGAGGCCCGGCGCGTCGTCGTCATCGGCGCAGAGGTCGCCGAGACGCTCTTCGTCGACGTCGACCCCGTCGGCCAGCAGATGATCATCGGCAGCACCCCGTACGTCGTCAACGGAGTCATGGCAGCCAAGGACTCCGCCGGCACGACGAGCACCAACGACCTCGTCGTCATGCCGCTGAGCCGGATGGAGCAGTCCATCACCGGGTACGGCGACCTCACGTCGATCGTCCTCACCGCGACGAGCGCCGACGACGTCGAGACCGCGCAGATCGAGGCCACCCTCGTGCTCGACGCCGCGCTCGGCGTGCAGAGCGGCGACGATGCCCCGTACACGATCAGCAACCAGAGCGAGCTGCTCGCCGCCCAGGACTCCACCACGGAGACGTTCGCCGCGATGCTCGCCGCCGTCGCGGGCCTCTCCCTCGTCGTCGGCGGGATCGGGGTCACCAACATCATGCTCGTCACCGTGACCGAACGGACCCGAGAGATCGGCATCCGCAAGGCGCTCGGAGCGACCCGGGGCGCGATCCTCGGGCAGTTCCTCCTCGAGGCGACGCTCCTCTCGGTGCTCGGAGGCGCCCTCGGGGTCCTCGCCGCCTTCGTCGGCAGCACGGTCACGATCATGGGCGTCGAGCCCGTCATCGTCGGGTCCTCCGTGGTCCTCGCGCTCGCCGTCTCGCTCGGCATCGGCATCGTGTTCGGCGGCTACCCCGCCGCACGCGCAGCGATGATGCGCCCCGTCGACGCCCTGCGTCACGACTGAGGACGGGAGCCGTCCCCTCGACGAGCACCGACCACCGGCTCCGATCTGGACCCCCGAACCGCACGACCTCGCCGCACGACCAAACCCCACGACCTATCTGCACCACCGAAAGGGACACCCCATGGATGAGAGCACCATCCGGCCCACGCCCACGCCCACGCCCACGCCTGCAGACGGCAGCGCGCCGGACCTCCTGGCCACGGAGCCCGCGACATCCTCGGGCGACGGTGCGCTCGTCCTCGCCCCGCGGCGTCGACCGAGCCTGACGATGATCCTTGCCGGGGTCGCCGCCGGGGCCGTCTTGTTCGCTGGAGGGCTCCTCGTCGGCAACGCCACCGGGGGAGACGACACCGTCGCCGCGGGCACCGGTCGTGCAGGGGGCACCGATCGAGCTGCCGGGGCCGGGGCAGACGGCACCACCGAAGCAGGGGCCGCAGCACCGGGCGACGCGGCAGGCGGCGCCGCGCAAGGAGGCAACCGGGCGGCAGGCGCCGCCGGAGGCGTCACCGCGGGCGAGATCACCGCGATCGACGGTGGCGTGATCACCCTCACGGCAGCAGACGGCACCGCGATCACCGTGACGACCTCAGCCGACACCGCCGTCACCGTGACCGACGAGGCCGACGTCACCGCGCTCGCGGTCGGCGACACCGTCACTGTCGCAGGCGAGGCGGCTGACGACGCGTCTGTCGCCGCGACGGCCATCACCGAGGGCTCTGGAGCGCTGGGACTTGCCGGGAGGGCTGACGGCGCGACGGGCGGCGCTGCACCGGCTGTCGGAGGGAACTAGCACGAGGGCCCGCGATCTCGCGGGCCCTCGCAGCTAGACCGTCACCCCTGGTCGGTCGTGCTCAGACCTCGGTTTCCTGTGCCGCCTCGGTGCCTGTCGCGTGCGCGTGCATCTCACGCAGACGGTCCACCGGGGCGAAGAACGACGCGTGCTGCGGGTCGAAGTGGACGATGCGGATCCCGGCGTCCGTGAACTGCTCGAGCGCACCGATCGCCGCCGCGGACGGGATCCCCAGCAGCTTGTCGGTCTCCTCGAGCTCGAGCGACTGGGCGTACTCGGAGGCGCGCTGCGGAGTCGTGAACGCGATGATCGCGGGGCCCGCCGAGGTCTGCTCGGCGTACGGCTTCATCTGCTCGCCCTCGCCCCGGGGGATGAAGAACCAGTGCTCGAGGGCGAAGACAGCCTGCCACAGCGCGGCCTGCGTGGGGACGTCGTCCATGTGCTCGCGAGCACTCACGGCAAGGAGGTCGATCTCGGTCTCGGGCGGGGGAGCAGGCTGCTGGGTCTGCGTCACCGTCGCGGTGAAGTCGCGGGCCAGCGTCCGGACCACGGTGGGTGCCGCGCCGAACGGCACCTGGCCGGGGTTGAAGACGAACAGCTCGATCCCGGAGCTCTCGAGCTGTTCGGTGGCGCTCAGCACGTCCTCAGGAGGTGACGAGAAGACTCTCTCGGCGCCGCCGTGGCCGTCCTGCGCGAACTCCTGCGCGCGGGCCAGGTCGGTGAAGACCGGGATCGCGAGCTGTTCGTTGACGTGGACGGCCACAGGCCGGACCTCGTCCGACGCGTCGCGGACGAAGTACCACTGCTCGAGCGGGAGGATCGTGCGCCAGAGCACTCCCCACAACCGGCTCGCTGTCTCCTCGTCTGGAGCCTCGACGGCCTGGCGGGCGCGGTCGTCGAGCTCCTCCGGCGGGATCGCGGCCGGGTCAGGGCGCACGGGTGCTCTGTCCGCCGGTGGCGGCGAACCGACCTCCGGTGCGTCGAGCGCGAACAGGTCTGGCAGGGCGGTGGGATCAGTCACCCGAGCATCATCCCTCAGCCGGAGGTGTGGGTCTGGTCAGGCCGGTCGCGATGAGATCCATCACGGAGGCGTCGGCGAGCGTGGTCGCGTCTCCGACGGCACGGTGCTCCGCCACGTCTCGCAAGAGACGGCGCATGATCTTTCCTGAGCGTGTCTTGGGCAGCTCGGCGACCACGAGGATCGTCCGCGGCTTCGCGATCGGGCCGATCTGCTTCGCGACGTGGTTGCGCAGCAGCTCTTGCACGTCCTCGTGGACTGCACCGTCGGCGAACTCCGAGCGCAGGATGACGAACGCGACGACCGCCTGACCTGTCGTCTCGTCGGCGGCTCCGACGACCGCCGCCTCCGCGACCATCGGGTGGGACACGAGGGCGGACTCGATCTCGGTCGTCGACAACCGGTGGCCGGAGACGTTCATGACGTCGTCCACCCTGCCGAGGAACCAGATGTCCCCGTCTGCGTCCTTCTTCGCGCCGTCGCCCGCGAAGTAGATGCCACGGAACCGGGACCAGTACGTGTCCTTGAACCGCTCGAGGTCGCCCCAGATCCCTCGCAGCATCGCCGGCCACGGCTGGCTGAGCACGAGGTACCCGCCACCACCGTTCGCGACAGAGCGTGCGTCGTCGTCGACGACGTCCGCCATGATGCCGGGGAGCGGGGTCTGGGCGGAGCCCGGCTTGGCGACAGTCACGCCCGGGAGCGGCGAGATCATGATCGCGCCGGTCTCCGTCTGCCACCACGTGTCGACGATCGGCGTACGGTCCGCGCCGATGACGCGCCGGTACCACAACCAGGCCTCGGGGTTGATGGGCTCCCCGACGGAGCCGAGCAGGCGCAGGCTCGTGAGGTCGAACCTGTTCGGGATGTCTTCGCCCCACTTCATGCACGTGCGGATCGCGGTGGGTGCGGTGTAGAGGATGGTCACCTTGTACTTCTCGACGATCTCCCACCAGCGGCCCTTGTCCGGTGAGTCGGGCGTGCCCTCGTAGATGACCTGGGTCGCTCCGTTGAGGAGCGGACCGTAGACGACATAGCTGTGGCCGGTGACCCAGCCGACGTCCGCCGTGCACCAGTACACGTCTGTCTCGGGCTTGAGGTCGAAGACGAACTTGTGCGTGAAGGCGGTCTGGGTGAGGTACCCGCCCGTCGTGTGGAGGATGCCCTTGGGCTTTCCGGTGGTGCCCGACGTGTAGAGGATGAACAGCGGGTGCTCGGCCTCGACCCACACGGGGGTGTGCAGGACGTCTGCTGCTTCGAGCGCCTCGTGCCACCAGATGTCGCGCCCCTCGGTCCATGCGACGTCCTGGCCGGTGCGCTGCACCACGAGGACGTGCTCGACCGACGTCGCCTCGGCGCCCTCTCTCGCTGCGACGGCCTCGTCGACCGCGGGCTTGAGCGCTGAGGCGGAGCCGCGACGGTACCCGCCGTCGGCGGTGATGACCACCTTGGCCTCGGCGTCGGCGATACGGCTGCGCAGCGCGTCGGCGGAGAACCCGCCGAACACCACGGAGTGCGGTGCACCGACGCGAGCGCACGCGAGCATCGCGACGACGGCCTCGACGATCATCGGCAGGTAGATGACGACGCGGTCCCCGGACTCGACGCCGAGCGAGGCGAGGACGTTCGCGGCACGGGACGTCTCGCGCTGGAGGTCGGCGTACGTCAGGGTGCGCGTGTCGCCGGGCTCGCCCTCGAAGTGGATCGCCACGCGGTCCCCGCGCCCCTCGGCGACGTGGCGGTCGACGGCGTTGTACGCCGCGTTGAGC
Organism: Sanguibacter antarcticus; assembly: GCF_002564005.1. Taxonomy (NCBI): domain Bacteria; kingdom Bacillati; phylum Actinomycetota; class Actinomycetes; order Micrococcales; family Sanguibacteraceae; genus Sanguibacter; species Sanguibacter antarcticus. The sequence goes on from NZ_PDJG01000001.1 coordinate 3,315,858, forward strand.
GTGCCGTCCGCGAACCAGCGGGCCACGGGGGCACCTGACCAGTCGAGCGTCTCGGTGAAGGGCGTCTTCCAGGTCACGAGGTCTCGCGCCTGAGCGGCCCAGAACTCGACGGGGTCCGCTGCCGCCTGGTCGTACATGTCGGCTGTCGCGTTCGCCTGCGCGGCGAACTCCTTGCTCGGCGGGAAGGTCTGGGTCTCGTGGTGCAGGCTCTCGAGATCCGGGGTGTTCCCTGACGCAGCTTCTTCTGGCACGACTACCTCCGGTACGCATCGACTCTGGTGCGGCTGACTGTGTCATCAGCGAGTCTAGTGGCCGGGTGGTCCGGTGCGCCCGAGATGTCGGGTGCCTGTCGCTCGAAAAGCGAGGCGGCTCGCGCGGGGAGGACCGACGAGCCGTGGCTGCGCCCCAGGGGTGGGCACAGCCACGGCTCATCGGCAGGAGGCCGGATCTCGGCTGCTCGGGCCGCTCAGCCGGCGGTGCAGGTGACCACGGGGGCGGTCGTCGGCGCGTTCCCGGTACCGATGAGGCCGAGCGTCGCGGAGCCGCCCGGTGCGAGGGAACCGTTCCATGCCGCGTTGGTCCCGGTGACCTCGGAGCCGGAGGACGCCGCCGTGCCTCCCCAAGACTGCGTGACGCTCGTTCCCGAGGGGTAGGTCCAGGTGATCGTCCACGCGCCGATGGTGGACGGTCCGGCGGTGACCGTCACCTGTCCCTGGAAGCCGCCCTGCCAGGACCCGATGACAGCGTGGGTCGCTGAGCACGCGCCAGCAGGTGGGTCAGTGGGTGTGGGCGTAGGTGTGGGTGTGGGCGTCGGTGTGGAGGTCGGGGTCGGGTCGGGGTCGGGCGTCGTGCCCGTGAAGATCGAGGCCTTCGTCGACGTGGCCTTGATGCCGTCGGCACCGTTGAACAGTCGCTCGCCCCAGGCGCTCAGCCTGTTCTTGTCGAAGCCGGTGGCGAGGTCGAGGTATTCGACACCGCCGCCGTTGCCGCTCCACGACCACCCGAGGTATCCGATCTGCAGGCGCTCGGCCTCGGCCAGGATGGCGTCTTCGTCGACGTCACCGTCGGAGTGGGTGTTGCCGAACTCGCCGACGATGAGCGGGAGGTTCTTGGACCGGAACGCCTCGAGATATGCCGTGACGGTGCTGCCCGCGGAGTAGACCCCGTACATGTGGACGGAGAAGACCGTGTTGCCGAGGGGGTCTGCCGCGGCGATCGTGGCTGCGCTGTCGCGCATCGTGCCTGCCCAGTCCTGACCCCATGCTGGGGCGTCGACGACGATCGCGTGCGTGAACCCTGCGTCGCGCAGGCGTGCGATGGCCGCGATGGTGTCTGTGGCGTACGACGCGTTGGTGGGGGCGTCGTTGCCGTACGGCTCGTTGCCGATGTTCAGCAGGACGTAGTCCTCTTGGCCGACGAGCGCTTCCTTGATGGAGATCCAGTAGTCGACGGCGTCGTCGAGCGTCGCTGCACCGGCCTGCTCGCCGTAGCCCGTGGTGTCGTGGACCTCGAGGACGGAGACGAGGTCCGCCTGCTTGGCGAGGCTGATGACGTTCGTGACGTCCGCGACGTCGTTGCGCGTCCATCGGTCGCCGCTCGAGAGCACGGTGCGGACCGAGTTCGCGCCGAGTGCCGAGATGTCGGCGAAGGACTGGGTCTTGTCGGTGTACCAGGTGTGCGCGTGGTTGACTCCGCGCAGGACGAGCTCGGTGCCGTCCCCTTCGTAGATGCGCCCGTCCTCGACGTGGATGCCGTCGTCGGTGGCGGCCAGGGCCGGACCGGAGAGAGGGAGCAGCAGAGCGGTCGCGGCCAGGGCTGCGACGACTCCCGTCAGTCGTCTGGTGAGGTTCATGGGTGGGCTCCTCGTCGTGGTTCTCAGGGAGGGTCGGTACGTCGGTGTGCCGATCTCGCCCTCAAGATCTAGCAGCCCGGCAGGCGCCAGATCGAGTCCCTAAACGATTCGAGAGCATACTTTGTCAAGTTATCGAAGGAAGTTCGTCGAGGTGTGGGCCTCGTCCGAGACGGTCTCCAGGGCGCTCTAGACCGTGGCGTCCACGCCGACAGTCTCGGTCGCGCGACGGCGCAGCGGGCCAGCGACGACGGCGTAGCCGAGCCCGACGATGAGCCCGCCACCGACGAGGTTCCCCAGCCCGACCACGCTCATGTTGCGGGCGAACTGGCCCCAGGTCGCCTCCGGCAGGCCTCCGACGAGGCCCAGCCCGAAGGTGGTCATGTTGGCGACGACGTGCTCGAACCCGGACGTGATGAACGCGAGCAGGCACCAGAAGATGACGATGAGCTTCGCGACCTCGGATGTGAGCCGGACGGCGGACCAGATCGCGAGGCACACGAGGATGTTGCAGAGGACCGCGCGGAAGAACAGCTCGGTCGTCGGCTCCTCGCCCTTCGCGGCGAGCATCCCGGCGATCATGTCGCCACCGGCAGTGCCCGGCGCGAGCACCCCCGAGAAGTGCACGAGGGTGGCGAAGGCGAACGCTCCGGCGATGTTCGCGACGAAGCAGAACGCGAGCGTCGCGCCTCCCTGCAGCCACGTGATGCTGCCGCGTGCTGCACCTTGGGTGAGCGTCATCATGTTGGACGTGGCCAGCTCGCCGCCCGCCACGAGGACGAGCGTCAGGGCGACACCGAAGACGAGCCCCGAGATCAGCTTGGTCGCGGCAGAGCCTTCCGCCTTGAACGGGCCGGCCGCGCTGACCATGAGGACGACCGCGACCCCGATGTACGCGCCGGCGAGCATGGACTGGATCGCATACGCGACAGGTCGACGGGTCGACGCGACCTTCGCTACGGCAGCGGCGTCCTGATATTCGAGGGCTTCTGGGATCGTGAGCACCCCTCAAGGATCCGGGACACGGCTGTCAGAATCGTGGGACCAATGGCCTCGGGCGGGTCGGCGGAATGCGTGCGCGCCGGACGGCGTTGCTATGACCCGTGGACTCTCCCCTTCTTTTCGCCCCCATCACTCTTCGCGGACTGACCGTCCCCAACCGGATCTGGCTCGCACCGATGTGCCAGTACTCCTCGACCGACGGGCTGCCCGACGCCTGGCACCTCGTCCATCTCGGCGCACGTGCCCAGGGCGGGTTCGGGCTCCTGCTCACCGAAGCGGTCGCGGTCGTCCCCGAAGGGCGGATCACCCCGCAGGACGCCGGGATCTGGTCCGACGCCCACGTCGCGGCCTGGCGCCCGATCGTCGAGTTCGTCCACTCCCAGGGCTCCGTCATCGGGACCCAGCTCGCGCACGCCGGCCGCAAGGCCTCGACGTTCCGCCCCTGGGCCGCGCAGCGCGGCACGGTCCCGCTCGCCGACGGCGGCTGGGAGACGGTCGGGCCGTCCGCCGACGCCTTCCCAGGCTTCGCCGCGCCCCGGGAGATGACGCTCGCAGAGATCGCAGCCGTCCCCGGGATGTTCGCGGAGGCCGCCCGCCGCTCGCACGACGCCGGGTTCGACGTCGTCGAGATCCACGCGGCCCACGGCTACCTCATGCACGAGTTCCTCTCGCCGCTCGCCAACCACCGCACCGACTCGTACGGCGGCACGCTCGAGAACCGCGCCCGGCTGCTCGTCGAGACGGTCGACGCCGTCCGGGCAGCCTGGCCCGACGAGAAGCCGCTCTTCGTCCGGCTCTCCGCGACGGACTGGCGCCCGGACGGCCTGAGCGTCGACGACGTCGCTCGCGTCGCGACGCTCCTCGGCGAGCACGGAGCCGACCTCGTCGACGTCTCGTCCGGGGGAGTGGCACCGGCCGAGATCCCCCTCGCCCCCGGGTACCAGATCCCCGCCGCACGGGATGTCCGCACGACGGCGGGCGTCCCGGTGAGCGCGGTAGGCCTCATCACCGACCCCGCCCAGGCAGAGCAGATCCTCGCCGACGGCTCGGCCGACGCGATCATGCTCGGCCGCGCCGCGCTGCGCGACCCGATGTGGCCGCTGCACGCAGCCCACGAGCTCGGCGTCCCCCCGATGGCGGCAGGCTGGCCGCCCCAGTACGAGCGCGCCGCGCCGCAGACCACCGCACCGCACACGAAGGAGACACCATGAGAGCCACGATCATCCACGGCAACCACGACGTACGCGTAGAGGAGGTCCCGGACCCGGTCCTCGTCGAGCCGACGGACGCGATCGTCCGCGTGCTCCTCTCGTGCATCTGCGGCAGCGACCTCTGGCCGTACCGCAGCACCCGGGAGCGCACGAACGGTCCCTCCCGCATCGGGCACGAGTTCCTCGGGGTCGTCGAAGAGGTCGGCGCCGACGTCCGCACCGTCCGCCCGGGCGACGTCGTCATCGCGCCCTTCATGTGGAGCGACGGCACGTGCCCGCACTGCCTGGCGGGCCTCCAGACCTCCTGCCTGCACGGTGGCGGCTGGGGAGAGAACGGGGTCGACGGCGGACAGGGCGAAGCCGTCCGCTGCCCGCAGGCCGACGGGACCCTCGTCGTGGCGCCCGTCGGCGAGGACGACGAGCGTCTGCCCGCGCTCCTGTCGCTCTCTGACGTCATGGGGACCGGGCACCACGCCGCGCTCGCGGCCGGGGTGACGCAGGGGTCGCACGTCGCGGTCGTCGGGGACGGCGCTGTCGGCCTCTGCGGGGTGCTCGCTGCGCACCGTCTGGGTGCAGAGCGGATCACGCTCCTCGGCGGACACGCTGACCGGGTGGCGGTCGGTCGCACCTTCGGAGCGACCGACGTCGTGAGCGAGCGGGGGGACGCCGCGGTCGCGCGGGTCATGGAGATGACCGACGGGCTCGGCTTCTCGCACGTCATGGAGTGCGTCGGCATGCAGGCGTCGTGGGACACCGCGGTCGCGATCGCACGTCCGGGCGGGACGGTCGGCTACGTGGGGGTTCCTGCGGGGATGACGACGGGGCTGCCGCTCGGGTCGATGTTTGGTCGCAACGTCGGTGTCCGTGGGGGCGTGGCGCCGGTCCGTGCCTATCTGCCGGAGCTCTTGCAGGATGTGCTCGACGGGGTCATCGACCCGTCACCGGTCTTCGATCTCCACCTGTCGCTCGACCAGGCGCCGGAGGGCTACGCGGCGATGGACGAGCGTCGGGCGATCAAGACGCTGCTGCGCCCGTGACGCACTCGGAGGGGCACTGAGCCGCGCTGAACTTCTTCGGGAGCGGCGCCGCGGCGACGGCAAGGAGCGACAAGACCCTGTCGCGCAGCTCGCGCGGCCGGAACGGCTTGCTGAGGTAGGCCTCCGCGCCGCGTGAGCGTGCGCGCTCCATGTCGATGGCGTTCGCGTTCGCGGAGATCATGAGGATGGGGATGTCGCGGGTGGGGGTGAGGTCGCGCAGGAACGCGGCCACGTCGAGGCCGTCGGCGTCGGGCAGGCCGATGTCGATGGTGACGACGTCCGGGATGATCCGCGACGTGAGGGCGATGCCTTCGGCTGCGGTGCTCGCTGTGTGCACCTGCATGCCGGCCCGGACGAGGATCGTCTCGATGAGCGCGCGGATGTCGGCGTCGTCTTCGACGACGACGGCGATCGGTGCGACGAGATGGTAGACACCCGCGTGGTCCGCGGGGGGTGTGTTCGTGTGCTGGTTCATGTGACCTACCCCTGGTATGTGAATTCAGTTTCACCTACTTGGGGTCAGTGAAGGTGGATCGGGCCGGGTGAAGTCGACGGAAGTGACCGCCGTCACAGCCTCGCCGGGGTGCTCAGGCTTCGGCGAGACCGTGGCCGATCGCGGCCAGCAGCTCCTCGACGGACGTGCTCCGCTCCGTCGCCGTGGCGTGCAGCACGATGCTCGCGCCCCGCAAGAAGTAGGCGAGAGCGCCGAGCGTCCGCGTCGTGTCCGAGGCGATCTCGGCGACGAGAGACGCGTCGATGACGCTCGTGCTCGTGAGGGTCAGCGACGCGTCGAGGGACTGGGCGAGGTGCAGGGCTCCGGGCAGGATCGCGAAGTCGGCGTCCGCAGAGCGCCGGCTCTCGGCGAGGGTGCCCTCCAGCGTGCCGTCGTACGCCCCGTGCCGTGCTGCGTCGGCCGCGAGCAGGTGCCAGAGGATGCGGCCCGCTGCGAGGGTGCACACGCGCTCGGCGAGGTCGAGCTCGGTGAACTCGTCCGTGTACCCGTGGTTGGAGTCCGGGAGCAGGACGTACCCGGTGAGCATCCCGAAGACGCGTCGCATGTGGTCAGCGGTGACGTTCAGGTCGAGTTCATCCATGGTCCGAGTATCCCGTCTGCGGGCTCAGGAGGGTGCACCCGCTCGCGCGGCGGCCTCGACAGCGGCCGCGACGACCGTGGTGACCTGCGGGTTGAACACGCTCGGGATGATGTACGTCGGGTTGAGCTCGTCCTCGTGGATGACGGACGCGAGGGCCTGCGCGGCTGCGAGCAGGAGCGTGTCGGTCACCCGGTGGGACTGGGCGTCGAGCAGACCGCGGAACACGCCGGGGAAGGCGAGGACGTTGTTGATCTGGTTGGCGAAGTCGCTGCGCCCCGTGCCGACGACCATCGCGTGCTGGGCCGCGTCGACCGGATCGACCTCCGGGCGAGGGTTCGCGAGCGCGAAGACGATCGACCGGTCAGCCATCGTGGCGACGTCGTCGGCCGTGATGACGTCCGGTGCGGAGACCCCGATGAACACGTCGGCGTCGGCGAGCGCGGCACGCAGCGTCCCCGTCAGGCCGCGCGGGTTCGTGTGCTCGGCGATCCAGCGCAAGGACGGGTCGAGGCCGGGACGCTCGATGCTGACGACGCCGGCGATGTCCGCGACGACGACGTCCTCGGCACCTGCGGCCAGCAGCAGCTTGAGCACGGCGGTGCCTGCCGCGCCGGCGCCCGACAAGACGATCCGTACGGTGCGCAGGTCCTTGCCGACGACCTTGAGCGCGTTGGTCAGGGCCGCCAGCGTGACGATCGCCGTGCCGTGCTGGTCGTCGTGGAAGACCGGGATGTCGAGCATGTCTCGCAGGCGACGCTCCACCTCGAAGCAGCGCGGTGCGGAGATGTCTTCGAGGTTGATCCCGGCGAAGACCGGGGCGATCGCCCGGACGGTCGCGACGATCTCGTCGACGTCGGTGGTGTCCAGGGCGATGGGGAACGCGTCGATGTCGGCGAAGCGCTTGAAGAGCGCGGCCTTGCCCTCCATGACGGGCAGCGACGCGAGCGGGCCGATGTTTCCGAGCCCGAGGACGGCGGTGCCGTCCGTGACCACGGCGATGGTGTTGCGCTTGATCGTGAGGCGGCGGGCGTCGTCGGGGTTCGCGGCGATGGCCTCGCAGACGCGGGCGACTCCCGGCGTGTAGATCATCGAGAGGTCGTCGCGGTTGCGGATGGGGACCTTCGACTCGATCTTCAGCTTGCCGCCGAGGTGGAGGAGGAAGGTGCGGTCGCTCACCGGGCCGACGGTGACGCCGGCCAGCCCGCGCAGCCCGTCGACGATCGTGGCGGCGTGCTCGTCGCCGCGCGTGGCGCACGTGACGTCGACGGTGATGCGCTCGTGCTCGGACGCGGTGACGTCGAGGGCGGTGACGATCCCGCCGGTCGTCTCGATGAGCGTGGTCAGCTCGCTGACGGCGGTGGGTCGGGCCTCGACCTCGAGGCGGACGGTGATCGAGGAGGACACGCTCGGCGTTGAGCTCATGCCGTCACCCTATCGCCGCGGCAGGTGCGCTGCGGGGAGGTGGTCTGCCGGTGAGGCGGTCTGCCGGTGCAGGACCAGCGGGGGCGAACGTGCTGACGGCGCCCCGTGCGGGACGCCGTCAGGTGAGCTGGAGCGACCGGGTATCAAGCGTGCAGGTAGTTTGCTGCAACGGGTCTAGCCCGGTCAACAAGTCCGTGACGTGGACTGTTCGCGCGTGGGTTCCGGTCGCTCTGTGCTGTTGTGTCTTCATTTCTACGCCTTCGCGGGCGCTGTGTGAAGACCTTGCAGGCTCTCGGAGCGGGTGAAGCGTGATCGTCAGGTGGTCGTGCGTGCGGCCCGCCAGGCTCGCCACGCGAGGAGGCCGCCGACGACGAGCGCGACACCGCCGACGATCGCGAGCGCTGACCTGGTGCGGGACACCCTGCTGAGCGCGACGGGACGGTCGAAGGTGAGGATCCCCCAGCCCTTCTCGCCCGCGAGACGCCGGAGCGTCCGGTCAGGGTTCACCGCGAACCCGTGCCCGACGACGCCGAGCATCGGTGCGTCGGTGATGGAGTCGGAGTAGGCGAAGGACCTGTCGAGGTCGTATCCGCGCTCGGTGGCGAGGGCGACGATGGCCTCGGCCTTGTGCTCGCCGTAGGCGTAGAAGTCGATGAGCCCCGTGTAGAGCCCGTCGGCGACCTGCATGTGCGAGGCGATGGCGTGGTCGGCGCCGAGCACCGCGGCGATCGGCTCGACGAGCTCGGAGCCGGAGGCGGAGACGATGACGACGTCGCGCCCGCAGGCGTGGTGCCACGCGATGAGCTCGACCGCCTCGGAGTAGACGTACGGGTCGATGTACTGGTGGAGGGTCTCGGCGACGATCGCGGAGACCTGGTCCACGGGCCAGCCGGTGACCATCGAGCTGAGGTGGGCGCGCATGCGCTCGGTCTGGTCGGCGTCTGCGCTGCCGACCATGTAGAGGAAGTGCGCGTAGGCGCTGCGCAGCACCGCGCCCCGGCTGATGAGGCCGCCCGCATAGAACGGTCGGGAGAAGGCTGCAGCGGACGATGTCGCGATGATCGTCTTGTCCAGGTCGAAGAACGCGGCCGTGGGGCTGTGTGCCGGGTCGTGGTTCACGCGTCGAGCCTAGCCCGCGCGTCCCTGTCGAGGACGGCCCAGCCGTGGGGCGGCAGGACGACCGAGCCGCTGCCGCCCTGGGGGTCGCCGTCCGGCACCGCGCCGTCGCCCGCGAGGAGCGTGCACGGTGCGGGGAGCAGGACCGTGGTCGGGTCGTCGGACGTGCTCAGCGCGGTGACCACGGCGTCCGTCCCCGCACGGGACGACGACGTGTAGACGAGCAGCGTGTTCGTCACGGAGAGCACCTCGGTCCGGGCCGTGTGCAGCCACGCGTGACGCCGGCGCAGCCCGACGAGCTCCTGGTGGAGCCGGAAGACAGGGGAGGCCCCTGGGTCGAGCGCAGCCGGGTCGGCGGGGAACGCCGGGCGGATCGCGTCGTCGCCCCCGGCGCGATCCTCCTTGATGCCCTCGAAGCCGAGCTCGTCGCCGGCGTAGACGCACGGGGTGCCGGCGACGGTGAGCAGGACGGCGAGAGCGTGCGGGAGGTGGCGGGGGTCGTCGAGCCGGCTCGCGATCCGGGTGACGTCGTGGTTGCCGAGGAACGTCAGGGGGACGAACTCGTCGCAGAACGCTGCATGGCGACCGAGCGCGTGCGCCAGCTCGTAGGCGTTCGTGTCGTTGAGCGAGCTCCACACGGCCTTCCACAGCTCGTACTGGGTGACGGAGTCCATCCCTGATGCGTGCACGATGCCGGTGTAGTCGCCGTGGATGACCTCGCCGACGACGTAGACGTCCGGATGTGCTGCGCGCACCCGCGCGAGGACGGGGGCCCAGAAGGCCGGCGGCACGGCGTAGGCCGCGTCGAGGCGCCACCCGTCGGCGCCGCGCTCGAGCCAGTACTCCATGACGGACGCGACGTGGTCGGCGACCGCGGGGTTGTCGTGGTCGAGGGTGACGAGCGCGGAGTGGCCCTCGAAGTCGTCGTGCTCGACGGGGCCTCCGTCGGCGGGCCACCGGAGGTGGAACCATGCGGCGGCCGGGGATCCCGGTCCGTCGGCGAGGGCGGTGGCGAACTGCGCGAAGCCTTGCCCGACGTGGTTGAAGACGCCGTCGAGCACGACCCGCAGGCCGCGGGCGTGCGCGGCGTCGAAGAACGCCACGAGGTCGCTCTCGTCTCCGAGGCGCGCGTCGACCTGGAAGTGGTCGACGGTGTCGTACCCGTGGGTCGACGACGCGAAGACGGGCCCGAGCATCACGGCGGACGCGCCGAGGTCCACCGCGTGGTCGAGCCAGGGGTGGAGGCCCGCGAGCCGGTGGTGGATCCCGTCGTCGACCGCAGACTTCTCTGCCCCGAGGAAGCCGAGCGGGTAGACGTGCCACATGATTGCGTGCTCGATCCACGTCACGAAGACGCCCCTCTCATCGGTTCGTCGGACGTGCTCGACACTACTGGTCATCCACAGGGCGGGCAGCCCCGCTCCTCCTCCACAGCCGTGCGGAGACGGAGCCAGGCGGCGTCTCGCAGCGGGCACCCTCGGCTCATGCTCGGACACTCAGGAGAAGACCACGACGCGACGGTCGTCGGCGTCATCGGTGCGCGCGGCGGCACGGGGGCGTCGGTGCTCGCCGCCGCGATCGCCCGTGTCGCCGCCGCAGGAGGCGCACAGACCGCCCTCGTCGACGCAGACCTCACCGGCGGGGGACTCGACGTCCTGCTCGGCATCGAGGACGAGGGAGGCCTGCGCTGGCCCGACCTCCACGCCGCGCGCGGCGAGGTCGGTGGAGACGAGCTCGCCGCGCTGCTGCCGGCCTGGCGGGGCGCACGCGTGCTCAGCGCCGACCGACGACGTCCCGAAGGCCTGGTCGGCGACGCGCCGGCAGACGTGGTGCGTGCGCTCGCTCGTGCGCACGAGGTCGTCGTCGTCGACCTCTGTCGCCACGACCTCGCACGTCACGGCACTGCCCACCTCGATCCTGCCCGCCGTGACGGCGGGTCTGACGACGGTGCCGGTCAGGCGGTCGGGCTCGCGGTGGCTGCTCGCTGCACCGTGATCGTCGTCGTCGCGACCCGTGACCTCGGGTCTGTTGCCGGAGCGCTCGCCCTCCGCGGCGCGGTCGAGCTGGTGGCACCGGGCGCGCCTGTCGGCATGGTGGTCCGTGGTCCCGCGGTCGGCGGGCTCACCGCCCACGACGTCGCCGGGGCTGCAGGACTGGACCTCTGGGCCGAGATCCGCAGCGACCCGGCGCTCCCAGGGGCGCTGGAGCGCGGCGAGGGGCCCGCCGCACGCGTGCGCCGTGGCCGACGCGGCGACCTCGGGCGATCTGCCGGCGTCATCCTCGACCATGCGCGGGCCGTCCGGCGTGCATCGTCCGACCCGACGACCCGGAGACGACGATGACCGACCAGCGCCTCGTCGCCGGTGTCCGTGAACGCCTCTCTCGCCTGGGCGGACGTCCCACCCACGAGCAGGTCGTCGACGCCCTGCGCGCCGGGGACGTCGTCCTCGGCAGCACGGCGCTCGACGAGATGGTGCGCGAGGTCCGCGCCGAGCTCCTCGGCGCCGGCCCGCTGCAACGGTTCCTCGACGACGCGTCCGTCACGGACGTCCTCGTCAATTCGCCGACAGAGGTCTGGGTCGACGCGGGACGAGGGCTGCACCTCACCGGCGTCACCCTCGAGAACCACGCCGCGGTGCGCGACCTCGCCGTGCGCCTCGCCGCCGCCGGCGGGCAACGGCTCGACGACTCGAGCCCGACCGTCGACGCGAGGCTGCCCGACGGCACCCGGCTCCACGCCGTGCTCGCCCCGATCTGCACCGACGGCGCCGTCATCTCCCTGCGCGTCCTGCGGAGCCAGTCCTTCACGCTCGACGAGCTCGTCGACGCATGGATGATCCCGCCCACCTGGGAACCGGTGCTCCGAGCGATCGTCACCCAGCGCGCCAGCTTCCTCGTCAGCGGAGCGACCGGCACCGGGAAGACGACCCTGCTCGCCGCGCTCCTGTCCGTCGTCGACCCCGCCGAACGGATCGTCACCATCGAAGAAGCACGCGAGCTCGCACCCACCCACCCCCACGTGGTGCCGCTCGCCGTGCGACGCGCGAACGTCGAAGGCACCGGAGCCGTCGACCTCGCCGACCTCGTCCGCAACGCGCTCCGCATGCGACCCGACCGGATCGTCCTCGGCGAGTGCCGCGGGGCCGAGGTCCGCGACGTCCTCACCGCCCTCAACACCGGCCACGCTGGAGGGTGCGCCACGATCCACGCCAACACCGCCGCCGACGTCCCGGCACGGCTCGAGGCGCTCGCCGCGCTCGCGGGCATGAGCCGCGAGAGCCTCGCGGCACAGGCGCTCAGCGCGCTCGACGCCGTCATCCACCTGCGCCGTGTCGCCTCGCCAGACGGGGAACGGCGCCGGTTCGTCGGGGAGATCGGGGTCGTGCGGCGCAGCAGCGGCGGAGAGCTCGTCGTCCGCCCTGCGCTCACGTGGAACGGCGTCGGTGCGCCGGGCGAGCACGCGGACTGGCCGGCCCTCGCTGAGCGGCTGGGAGCCTCAGGATGAGCCCGCACGGGATGGGGACAGCGCTCGAGACCGTCTCTGCCGGGTCGGTCCTCGTCGGCGCGCTCGTCGGGATCGCGGTGCTCGTCGGAGCCGGACCGGTCGGGCGACCGGTCGCTGGTGTCGCCGCGCAGGCGGCCCCGCACCGCAGGCCGGGCACGGTCACGGCCCTCGTCGCGGCCCTCGGGCGACGGCTCCCGTTCGTCGCCGCACGGGGTGGGCAGACGACCTCGATGGCGATGGTCGTGACCCAGGTCGCCGGGCTCCTGCGCAGCGGGCTCGCGCCCAACCGCGCCTGGCCCATGGTCGGGGGTGTCCGCGCCGACCTCCACGGGATCCCCGACGCGGCCGACCTCGCCGCTCTCGTCGGCGGGACGGACGACGAGCAGGCTGCTCGGCAGGCCGCTGCCGTGGTTGCAGCGTGCCGGCTCGCCGCGGTGGTGGGCGCGTCGCTCGCTCCTGTCCTCGAGTCTGTCGTCGCGACCCTCACCGCGGCTGCCGAGGCGGAGTCCGAGCGGTCCGCCGCGCTCGCCGGACCGCAGACGACCGCGCGGGTGCTCCTCTGGCTGCCCCTCGTCGGAGCCGCGCTCGGGACCGCGCTGGGCGCCGACCTGCCGGGGCTGCTCCTCGGCGGGGGCGTCGGCGCGGTCGTGCTCGTCGCCGGGACCGCTCTGCTGCTCGTGGGACGCACGTGGACGCGACGGCTCGTCGCCGGTGCCCGGCGTGCCGGGAGCCCGTCGTGAACGAGGCGCTCCTCGCGGGCCTGACGTCGTCCACCGTGCACGCGGGGCTCCTCGTGACGCTCCTCGCCCGGGTCGCTGTCCTCCCGTGGTCGTCGGCGCGGCGCTGGTCAGTCGACCGGTCGCGCCCCCGGCTGCACCGACGGCGCCGGGGCTCTGGAGCGCCGGTGGCGGACGGTGCGCCGGTGCGCGTCGAGCTCACGGTGGTCCTCGACCTGCTCTCTGCAGCGCTCGGTTCCGGCGCCGGGCTGCCGCGTGCGCTCGAGGCCACCGGGGACGCGCTCGGCGGGCCTGATCGGGCGGTCCTGCGCGGTGCGGCGTCGGCGCTGCTCCTCGGCGCGTCCTGGGACGCGGCGTGGGCCGGGAGCGGCGAACGGTTCGCACACGTCGCGGACGCCCTGCAGCCAGCCTGGGCGCACGGTGCTGCCCCGCGGGACGCGCTGCGCTTGGCCGGTGTGCGCATCGACCAGGACGCCCGGACCCGCGCCCGCACCGCCGCCGCGCGTCTCGGGGTCCACCTCGTGCTGCCGCTCGGGGTCTGCTTCCTTCCCGCGTTCGTGCTCATCGGTCTCGTCCCGGTCCTCGTGTCTCTCGGAGCGGGGGTGCTCGGACCATGACGTCGAGCGCGACGTCGTCCACAGGGCCGCCCTGCAGGTGCCGCTCCCCACCGAGGCCCAGGCCTGCCTCGACGAACGCGTCGAGCGCAGCACGCTCACAGGACTCGCCCGACCGGGCGGGCAGCACACCCGATCGAGAGGAACCTCATGACCACCACGACTACGCACCCCCGACCCTCTACGTCGCTGCCGGCACGATCGCTGTCGGCACGCGTCCGACCATGGGTCACCGGACGTGTGCGCACCGTGCGCGCCATGATCCTGGCCCGCCAGGACGACGGCATGGCGACGGCCGAGTACGCCATCGCGACCATCGCGGCCGTCGGCTTCGCCGGGCTGCTCATCACCGTCCTCAAGAGCGCGACGGTCAAGGGCCTGCTCACCGGGCTCATCACCAGCGCACTGAGCATCGGCTGACGATGGGCGGCCACCGGAGGGAGCAGGACCTCGCTGCCGACCGTGAACGTGGAGCCGTGACGGCCGAGCTCGCCGTCGCGCTCCCTGCGGTGGTCCTCGTGCTCGTCGCCGTCCTCGTCATCGCTGCGGCGGGCATCGTCCAGCTGCGCGTCACCGACGCGGCGCGCGCCGGAGCACGCGCGGCCGCGGCCGGGGAGACTGACGCGCGGGCCGCCGAGATCGCCCAGCGCACAGCCGGGGACGCCGTGTCCGTGTCTGTGCACCGAGCAGACCCCTGGGTCACCGTCACCGTCGCTGCGCCGGTCGCCGGCGGGTGGTTCGGCGGCCGAGGTCTCGCTGCGTCAGCGACGTCGACCGCCTGGCTGGAGTCGGCCGTCGTCGTGGGCGGCACGCAGTGAGCACGGTCGTACGCCGCGTGCGCGGGCGCGATCGCGAGGCGGGCGCGGGGACCGTCCTGCTCGTCGGGGTCGTCGCTGCACTCGTGCTGCTCGCGGCGTTCGTCGGGGTGCTCGGGGGGACCGTCTCGGCGCGCGGCGCTGCGCAAGGTGCAGCGGACCTGGCGGCGCTCTCCGCAGCGGGTGCCGACATGTCGGGGGTGCAGGAGCCGTGCTCGCTCGCCGACGAGGTCGCTCGCCGCAACGGCGGGACGGTGGCGGAGTGTCTCGCCGAGGGGGACGGGATCTACACGGTCGCCGTCACCGTCGGGGCACCCGTCGGCCGGACCGCGTCTGCGAGGGCGCGCGCCGGTCCTGCGTCAGCAGCAGAGGCAAGGTGATCGACGACAGCACCAGCAGCCGTCGCCGCGCAGGATCGCCGCCGCATGACCGCCGATGCGTGATCACTGACGCATGGTCACCGAGGCGTGAGTCCCCACGTCAGTACGAGAATCACAGCCGTATAGGCAGGAGTCATCAGGTAGGCGTGAGCAAGGAGCGCCTCCCCGACGCGACTCTTGGTCATTCTGCTCCCTGGTGCAGTTTCGTCTCCTGGCGTCTGACCGGTGTCTGGGGCGAGGTGTGCAAGCGGTGAGGTGACAGGGTCGTCGTCGACCCCGCTCCGCGAGCGTGTTCGTTGCCAGGCGGCACCTGCCACGAGGACGCCGGCGGAGACGATGAGCACAGGCACGGCAGGCACGGCGACCAGGACGTGCCGGCCGAGTACCGTCACCAGCGTGTACATCCCGACGATCGCCATGGACAGGAAGTATGCGAAGACCGGATGGGCAACGATGAACCGGAGCACCCGTTCGGTGAAGACGACGGCGCTCGCGATGACGCCGAGCATGATGGCTGTCGAGAGCACCATTCCGGTCGTGAACCCCAGCTCGTCCCCGGCGACCCAGGCATCGAAGGCATCGGTCGTCGCGTACATCCCGACGAGCTGGACGACGACCGGTATCACCGCCGCCGCGACCGCTGTGGCGGATTCGTCCGGGCTGCGGGGGAGCCCCAGGCTGCGTGCGTACCCGGTCGCGTCTCCGAACGCGTCCTCGGCGCGCTCGCCGCTCTCGGCGCAGTGCGACTCGACCTCGGTGAGCGCCTCGCCGATCATCGTGCCGCTCACGCCCTGGAGCCGGAGCTCGACGAGGAGCTCTTCAGCCCACAGCCCCTCGACGTGCGGCGCGAGGGTGAGCTCGACCGAGTACTTCCATGCAGTCCAGCGCTCGCGCATCGACGACCTCATGACTCGACCTCCTGCGGGGTGGTGGCCGCGGTGCGCGGTCCCTGGATGATGGATCGCGTGACCTCGGTGAACCGCACCCACCGGCCTCCTGCGTGAGCGAGCTCGTCCTCGCCGGAGCGGGTCAGGTGGTAGTACTTGCGGCCCGGGCCCCCGTCGCCCGCACGCCACTCGGTGGTGACGTACCCGGCATCTTCGAGGCGCTTGAGCAGCGGGTAGAGCGTTCCGCCCTTGAGCGTGCCGAGTCCGCTGTCGGCCAGTGCTGCGCCGATCGCGTACCCGTAGGTGGGGCCGTCGGTCAGGATGCGCAGGATGCAGAGGCCCACGACCCCGCGCAGCCACTCGCTCGGCCACTCGCTGGGGGTGGGGCTCTCCTCGGACATGACTAGAGGGTAACGCAACCTAGGTAGGTTCACTACATAGGTGGGTCGTCAGACGACGAGAGGGGCGGTCGCGACGACCTGACATCGTCGCGACCGCCCCTCGCAGGAGCCCTCGAAGGGGTTGTCAGTCTGTCGACTCGACCGTGACGCCCTTCCAGAACGCATAGAACCCACGGATGTTCGACGCGGCGTCCTTCGGATCGACGTAGCGCCAGGCTGCATCGGGGTTCGTCTGGCCGTCCACGGTGACGTCGAGGTAGCTAGCAGTACCCTTCCACGGGCACACCGACGTGGTGCTGCTCGGAGTGAAGTACTCCTCATGGACGGACTCTGCAGGGAAGTAGTGGTTCCCCTCGACGAGGGCCGTGTCCGCTGACTCAGCGAGAACGGTGCCGTTCCACAGTGCTCGATACATCGTCGTCTTCTCTCGTCCGGTGTGCTGGGTGCGCGTGCGCGCCATGGTCCTCAGGAGATCACGAGCGGGCCTCGGGCGACAGCGGGCGGAAGGTCGCACCCGCCCTCGGGAGAACAGGTTCGCCGTGAGCAGGCAGGACCGTGTGCTCGAAGGGGTTGCGGTGGAGCACGCGCATCCACTTCGCCGACGGCAGCCGCGGGTCGAGGGCGACGAGGCCGGTCCCGTACTTCGAGATCTGCGACGGCCGCTGCCCGCGGCTCCAGAGGAGGCGGTCGACCGCAGAGGCTCCCGCACCCGACTTCGTCTCCACCACGGCGCGCGAGGGAAGCCGCACCACGGCGCTGTCGTCGCGCGAGCACACGAGACCGGTGTCGATCGTCAGACGGCTGTCCGTCGCCGGCGTCGCTCCCGGCACGAGGAGCGTGGCGCGCGAGTAGCGCGTGACGAGCGTCGGACGGAGGGTGGCTGCCTCCTCGGACGACAGCCGCTGCTCGTCGAGCACCGCTCGGACGAACTCGTGCCCCGCCGGGGTGACCCGTCGACGATCAGCCAGGTCGTGAGGCTGTCGTGCTTTGACGGTCCGGCCGCGCCGGTCGCGCGTCTTGATCTCCAGCCAGCACTCGCCGGAGTCCAGGTAGGTCCGGGTCCGGATCTTGAACCGTGCGGGCCGGCGGCGGGCGGCGAGCATGAAGCTGCGGAGCGCCGGGGTGTCGAAGTAGACCGACTCGTAGCCGAAGGTGTGGCTGCCCGCGATCTCCAGGATCTGCGCCCGCTCCCGAAGGTCTTCGAGAAGCCCGATCGTGGCGTCCATGGCAAGCACGTACTTGCGGTCCGTGCGGGTCTGGAGCGCGGCGCGGTTCAGCAGCTCGTCGAGGTAGACCGGAGCGATGCTCCCGAGGACGGTGTCGAGATCCTGCACGGTCGCCTGGGTCGAGGACCTCGACGTTCGCGAGGCCGGCAGGCGCATCGTCGTCGTCATCGGTGCGCTCCAGACACGAGGCTCTCGGCGGGGGCCTGAGGCACGGCAATGGTCTGCGCGGTGCGACGCGACACCCGGGCCAGGGGCGACTTCACGTTCGCGTCGACGTGGTATGTCACGTCCACGAGCGTGGTCTCCACGACGAGGTCGACCTTCCGGACGACGACGGCGTGCACGGTCGCGCCGAGGAGCTGCTCGAGGTGAGCGATCAGCGTGCTCTCGTCCGTGAACGCCGAGTCGAGGACCATCAGCTGGCTCCGGTACCGGTTGAGCAGGCGAGGGTGGTCGCCGACGAACAGGGTGATGAGCACGAGTGCGGCGAGCACGGCCGTGAGCCACAGCGGGGTGACGGCGAGACCAGAGAGGAGACCGATCGCGAGGGCCGCGAAGTAGTAGGCGACCTCCTGCTGCCCCAGCTCGGTAGACCGTAGCCGGATGATCGAGAGCACCCCGAAGAGCCCGAGGCCGAGACCCGCACCGATGGTCGAGGAGGACAGTGCCGTCGCGACGACGAGCACCCCGACGTTGACGCCCAGGTACGCCACGACGAGCTCGCGCCGTCGGTGGCGTGGGAAGTACAGGCCGAAGGTGAGGACCGCGATCGCTACGAGGTCCAGGGTGAAGGTCAGGAAGATGGTCATCGGGGCTCCAGAGTTCTGAGGTATGACGAGAACTCTGACCGACGGCTCTGTGCCGCCCCTACGTGCTTCCTGTGAGCCCGGCATGAGGGCGGGCGAACTGCGACGTTCCACAGGCTGTGCACAGGGAATGCTCAGTGCGTGCAAGGGGTGCGCGCGCGATCATGGATGCATGAGCATCCCGACAGCCCGCACGAAGCCTGACCTTCTCACCCGCCTCGACGGTTCGCCCGTCAGGGCCCTCGTCGTCGACGACGAACCGTCGCTCGGTGAGCTTCTCTCCACCGTGCTGCGCTACGAAGGCTGGTCGGTCGAGACTGCGCTCACCGGACGAGCGGCGGTCAAGGCGGCGCGAGAGACCCCGCCTGACGTCATCGTCCTCGACGTCATGCTGCCCGACCTCACCGGGATCGAGGTGCTCCGCAAGATCCGCGCCGATCTCCCGTCGGTCCCGGTCCTCTTCCTCACGGCCAAGGACGCGGTCGAAGACCGCGTCGCCGGGCTCACCGCCGGCGGCGACGACTACGTGACGAAGCCCTTCAGCCTCGAAGAGGTCGTCGCGCGCCTGCGCGCTCTGCTGCGCCGAGCCGGAGCCAGCACGACCGCCGACGACAGCACCCTGCGGGTCGGCGACCTCGTCATGGACGAGGACAGTCACGAGGTGACGCGCGGGGGCGCCGAGGTTCGGCTCACCGCCACGGAGTTCGAGCTCCTGCGGTTCTTCATGCGCAACCCTCGCCGCGTCCTGTCCAAGGCTCAGATCCTCGACCGCGTCTGGCAGTACGACTTCGGTGGGCAGGCGAACATCGTCGAGCTCTACGTCTCTTACCTGCGCCGCAAGATCGACGCAGGCAGGGCGCCCATGATCCACACCCTGCGCGGAGTCGGCTACGTGCTCAAGCCCGCCGAGGTCGAGGTGCAGACGACGGCTGCCGGATGACCGGGTGGACGCTCCGGAGACGGCTCGTCGTCGTCCTCGTGAGCCTGCTCATCGGAGTTGCTGCAACGATCGGTACCCTCTCGACGCTCGCCCTGCGGGAGTCGCTCGTCGACCAGCTCGACGAACGCCTCGACCAGGCGAGCATCCGCGCTCTGGGGGCCCACGAGGGGCCTCGGGTGGACGCGCAGAACGATGCGACCGCAGCCGGCGAGCCTGCTGCTCGCACGGGAGGCACCCGGGCGCTCGACGTGCCGCCGCCTGGCCTCGACACACCAGGGCAGGGCGCAGGGACAGTCACTCTGTCGATCCGAAACAACATCGAGCTCTCCGGATACATCGACGCTGTCGGCTCCTACCAGTCGCTCACCGACGAGCAGATCGTCGTCCTCGAAGAGGTCGAGCCGGACGGCAGGCCCCGCACGGTCTCGCTCGACGACCTCGGCCCGTATCGCGTCGTGGCAGAGAGGACAGCGGACGGGACGCTCGTCGTCACCGGTCTCTCCAGCCAGGACGTCACCGCGACGGTCAGCCAGTACCTGGCGGTCGAGGTGATCATCGCTGCCCTCGGCATCCTCACGGCCGCCCTTGCCGGCGGAGCGCTCGTGCGGCGTGAGCTGCGCCCGCTCGAACGGGTCGTCGCGACAGCCACGCGTGTCTCCCAGGTCCCGCTGCACCGCGGCGAGGTCGCCGAGCTCGAGCGCGTCCCCGACGCCGACACCGACCCTGGCACCGAGGTGGGGAAGGTCGGCTCGGCCGTCAACCGGCTCCTCGACCACGTCGAGGGCGCGCTCGCGGCGCGTCACGAGAGCGAGACGCAGGTCCGGCAGTTCGTCGCTGACGCCAGCCACGAGCTGCGGACCCCGCTCGCATCCATCCGTGGCTACGCGGAGCTCGTCCGACGGATGCCCGACGAGGTGCCCGACGACGTGCTCCACGCGATGGAGCGCGTCGAGTCGGAGTCGTTGCGGATGACCACCCTCGTCGAGGACATGCTCCTGCTCGCGCGGCTCGACGCGGGCCGCCCGCTCGGCTCGGAGGAGGTGGATCTCACGGCTCTCGCCCTCGATGCGGTGTCGGACGCCCACGCAGCCGGCCCTGACCACCGGTGGCGGCTCGACCTTCCGGAGACGGAGGAGAGCGACGACGACATCGACGATCCTTCTCCGACGATCGTGCTCGGCGACGAGGGGCGGCTGCGTCAGGTGCTCGTCAACCTCTTGGCGAACGCGCGCGTCCACACTCCTGTCGGCACCACGATCGTCACGTCCGTGCGCTCGGACGGCGAGACCGTCGTCCTGACTGTGCGTGACGACGGCCCTGGGATCCCTGAGTCGCTGCGGAACCACCTCTTTCAACGCTTCAGCCGCGGCAACGCCGCCCGCTCCCCGGGCAGCGGCTCGACAGGCCTGGGCCTGGCGATCGTCGATGCCGTGGTGCGCGCTCACCGTGGCCGGATCGACGTGGACGGCACACCGGGCGCGACGACGTTCACGGTCACGCTGCCTGTGGCTGGTGTGACGGCCGAGACCGCCGCGCCTGCGGGGGGTGCTCCCGCGGCCTGATCGTGCGGTCGTCGACCACGGCCTGCCTGTTCCGCGGCTCTCGGGCTAGAGCGGCCCGTCGACCTCGTCGTCGAAACGGCGTCGAGCGTCGTCGATGAGCGGGACGTGCACGGCGGCCCATTCGAGGATCGCGTCGATCGGTGGCCTGAGGGTCTTGCCGAGCGGGCTGATGCGGTACTCCACGGCCACCGGCCGGGTGCTGAGGACGACGCGCTCGACGATGCCGTTGCGCTCGAGACGCCGCAGGGTCGCTGTCAGCGACTTCGGCGTCACCTCGGGGATGGCGCGCTTCAGCTCGCTGAAGCGCGCCGGCCGTTCGCACAGCTCGTTGAGGACGTCGAGGGACCACTTGTCGAGAACCTGGTCGAGGAGCTCGCGGTGCGGTGCGCGGAGCTCGAACCGGTCCGGGGCGGGGCGCACGGTATCGCTCATGAAACCCAGTCTCGTTGAAGTGGCCGCCAGGCACCAGGTATCCATGGGACACCACATCGTCTGATCGAAGGAGCTGATCGTGACCGTCTCTCTGCTGTCCCCCGAAGGCCTGATGCAGCCTGTCCCCTACCATCACGTCGCTGTCGCGACCGGCGCCCGCCACGTGCACGTCTCCGGCCAGGTCGCGCGGCACGCCGACGGCACACCGTCCGCCCCAGGAGATCTCTGCGGGCAGGTCTCGCACGCTCTCCGGAACGCACACCTAGGGCTGCAGGGCGCCGGTGCCGGCTTCGGCGACGTCGTGCGGCTCACGTTCTACGTGACCGGGTGGGAGCCCGCGAAGATCGACGCCTTCATGGCCGGCGTCCGTGCGGTCGCAGAGGAGATCGGGCTGCCGATCCCGATGCCCCCTGCGTCCCTCGTCGGGGTCGACTCGCTGTTCGAGCCTGATGTCCTCGTGGAGGTCGAGGTGACCGCAGTCCTCGACTGACGCGCCCGGGCTCAGGCCCGGCTGTGGAGGGTGATCTGGTAGCCGTCCGGGTCGGCGAAGGTGAAGGTGCGGCCGAACGGTCCGTCGACGGGGGCCGAGGTGATGGGAACCCCGTCGGCGACGAGGGCGTCGTGCACGCCTTGGGCATCGGGGGCGTGCAACCACACGCCGACGCCCAGACCGAGCTGGGGGACCGCGTCGAGGTCGACGCCCGGGAGCGGTGCGCGCACGGCGAACGCCGCCGGGGTGGTGTCGAACACGACCGCGTGGGGCGGCCCTGCCTGCCGGGCGAAGCCGAGGTGCTTCTCGTAGAACGCGGCCGAGGCTGGGAGGTCGCGAACCTGCAGCGAGATGGAGTCCTCGCTGGGGTATCTCCTCAAGGAGGCGTCGAGCGCGCTGCGCGTCTCGATGGAGGCCGTGCTGCGCCCCCTCTCCATGAGCATCACGCACTACTCGTGCCTAGAGCTCTTGGCGCAGCGACCAGGCCTCTCCGGCTCCGAGCTGGCCCGAGGCGCTTTCGTCACCCGGCAGTCGATGAACGTGCTGCTCCAGGCCCTCGAGCGCGACGGCCTCGTGGTGCGACCCGAGCAGCCTGCCGTGGGGCGTGTCCTGCCGACCGAGCTCACCCCGCGAGGGCATCGCCAGCTCGCCGCCGCCAGCGCCGCCGTGAGAGAGGTCGAAGACAGGATGACGTCCACGCTCAGCGCAGACGAGCGGTCGAACCTCAGCGACCTGCTGTCTCGCTGCGTCTCGTCGCTGCACCCGAACGGCCTGCCGTCGGGCCAGGTCGGTCCTCTAGGATCGAGACAGGCCCACAGGGCCTGACGCTCCGCAGTCGTTCCCATCTCGGCGAATGCCGAGGAGAGGTTGCCACAGGATGCCTTCCCAGATCGCGATCGAGTCCCTCAGCCCCGACGAGCTCGTTGCCGAGCACGCGTCGCTCTCCGCGCGCTACGCGGACCTCACGGCGAAGAACCTCACGCTCGATCTCACGCGCGGCAAGCCGTCCCCCGAGCAGCTCGACCTCGCGAACGGGCTCCTCACGCTCCCCGGTGAGGACTTCCGCGACGGCACTGGCCTCGACACCCGCAACTACGGTGGGCTCGACGGTCTCCCCGAGCTGCGGGCGATCTTCTCCGAGCTGCTGAACATCCCGGTGGGCAACCTTCTCGCGGGCAACAACGCGAGCCTCGAGATCATGCACGACCTCGTCGTGTTCGCGCTCCTGCACGGCACCCCGGACTCCGAGCGGCCGTGGTCGGCGGAACCGGTCGTGAAGTTCCTCGCGCCGAGCCCGGGCTACGACCGCCACTTCGCGATCACCGAGTCGTTCGGCATCGAGATGATCCCCGTCCCGCTGAACGACGACGGCCCGGACATGGACGTCGTGCGCGAGCTCGTCGCGAACGACGCGGCCATCAAGGGCATCTGGACCGTCCCGACGTACGCGAACCCGACGGGTGCCGTCTACTCCGAGGAGATCACGCGCGCGCTCGTCTCCATGCCGACTGCCGCCCCCGACTTCCGCATCATCTGGGACAACGCCTACGCCGTGCACGCCCTCGTCGAGCAGGGGGCACCGGCGCTCGACGTCCTGGGGCTCGCCGCCGAGGCGGGGAACCCGAACCGTCCGCTCGCTCTCGCGTCGACCTCGAAGATCACGTTCGCCGGTGCAGGCGTGAGCTTCTTCGGCGCATCGTCCGAGAACATCGCCTGGTACCAGAAGCACTACGGCATCAAGAGCATCGGCCCGGACAAGGTCAACCAGCTCCGGCACCTGCGCTTCTTCGGCGACGCCGACGGGGTCCGGGCGCACATGGCGAAGCACCGCGAGATCCTCGCGCCCAAGTTCGCGCTCGTCCAGGAGATCCTCACCGAGCGTCTCGACGGCACGGGGGTCGCGACATGGACCCGGCCTGAGGGCGGCTACTTCGTCAGCCTCGACGTCGTGCCCGGCACCGCGCGCCGCGTCGTCCAGCTCGCGAGAGAGGCCGGGATCTCGCTCACCGCGGCCGGCTGCGCGTTCCCGTACGGCACGGACCCCGAGGACGCGAACATCCGCCTCGCCCCGAGCTTCCCGTCGCTCGACGACGTCCGCACGTCGATGGACGGCGTCGCGACGTGCGTGCTGCTCGCTGCGACGGAGGCACGGCTGGCCCGCTAGCGGTGGCGGGCGGTCCCGTGCGGTGGGATGGTCGACCTCAGGAGAGTGACGCCATGAATCCTCACCAGGCACCGCAACCGAGCGCGTCGCGGCTGACACCGTTCGTCGGCCACCCCCTCGTCGTCGGGATCGTCCCCCGCCAGCCTGAGCTCGTCGCGCTCACTGCCGAGTCCTGGGCCGTCGCGGCCGGGAACGTGAAGCTGTACTTCGCCTACGTCGACTCCAGCCGGTTCACCGTCGAGGAGCACCCGGACGGGACCGTGCGGCACGCGGAGATCGACCCGGACGTCGTCGACGACTCGTGGATCGGACGGAAGCAGCAGATCGAGGAGTCGCTCAGCGAGGTGCTCGGTCACGGTGGCGTCCCGTGGGAGCTGCGGTATCTCGCTGGGCGGGCGGACCGTGCCCTCACGCACCTGGCCCGTGCCGTCGACGCGGCCGCGTTCGTCGTCGGGACACGTGCGCCCGGGCCAGGTGCTCGGCTGCGCGAGGTCGTCGACGGGTCCGTCGCGGTGCGGCTCGCGCGGCACCAGCACCGCCCGGTGCTCGTCGTCCCGCTCTCCGTCGTGGACTGGGAGACGCCTCTGTGGCGCTGACCCGTGCCCGGCGCCGGGTGCCGGCCCGGCCGGCTATCGGGCGAGACGCACGCCGTTGCGTCCGTTGTGCTTGACCTCGTAGAGCGCTGCGTCCGCGCGGGAGAGCAACGACTCGATCGGCTCGTTCGGCTGGTGCACCGCGACGCCCATGCTCACCGTGAGCCCCGCGCCGGGCGTGAGGTCGTCCCACTCGTGGGCGGCGATCGCCTGACGGATCCGCTCGAGCGCGTCGGTCGCGTTGGCGTCGTTCAGCCCGTCGAGGAGGATCGCGAACTCTTCGCCGCCGTAGCGCGCGGCGACGTCACCGTCGCGCACGAGGTCGTGGAGCAGCGTCCCCAGCCGGGCGAGGACATGGTCCCCGACCTGGTGCGACCACTGGTCGTTGACGCGCTTGAAGTGGTCGATGTCGAGGAGCGCGCACGCGAACCCGCGCCCGGGCTCGGTGGACCAGCGGGCCAGCGCCACGTCGAGCGCCCGACGGTTGGGCAGCCCGGTGAGCACGTCGTGGGTGGCCTCGTGCTCGAGCCGAGAGTTGTGCTCCTCGAGCGCGAGCGCTCGAGACCGTTCCGCCTCGACGTCGAGCCGTGAGCTGAGCAGCTGGGCCCGACGGTCGGCGGTCGCGTCGCCGAGCTCGAGCGTGAGCTCGTGGACCTCGCGCATCGTCGTGAGCGCCGAGCGGAGGTCACCGCGGCCCTCGTACGCGTCGACGAGCGTGGTGAGGAGATCGATCCGCTCGCTCGGCCTGTCGAGCTCGGCGCACAGGTCGAGGCCGTCGACGATCGTCAGCACCGCCTCGTCGAGGCGTCCCACGTGGACGAGCCATCGTCCGCGCAGGCCGTGGTAGGAGAGGTCTTGTCGGGTCGACGGGAACGTCTGGAGCATGGCGGCCGTGCCGTCGAGGGCGAGGCCCGCGGCCTTGAGGTCGCCGGCTAGCACGAGCGCACCGACGACGGCGAGCCGCGCGTCGATGCCTGTGCGGGACAGCCCGGCCGCGTCGGCCTCCTCGACGGACTGGCGCGCGATACCGAGGGCGTGTCGGGCTGCTGCGGCCGCGCCGCGCGGGTTGCTCGCGGCGAGCCGGCCGCTCGTCGCGACGTACGCCTTGGCGAGGTTGGTCTGCGCGATCGAGGCGCGGTCGGTGTCTCCGGCCGCGGTCCAGAGCCGGCGCGCCTCGACGAGCACGCGCGCAGCCTGTGGGGCGAAGTGCGGCATGCTCATGTAGACGGTGCCGAGGCTGTTGAGGACGGAGGCCGTCCCGGAGTCGTCGTCGGTCTGGCGTCGGAGGTCGAGCGCGCGCTCGAGCTGGTCGATGGCGCCCTCGGCGTCACCGATCTCGCGGCGCACGAGGCCTTGGCACACGAGTGCGCGGGACTCCCACACGAGGTCGCCGCGCGTGTGCGCGAGGTGCTCCGCGCGGGATGCGGTCTCGAGCGCGTCCGCGTCGTGGGCGAGGACGTGGTGGGCGTAGGCGGCGCAGCACAGGAGCCGCATCTCGGCGTGCTCGTCGCCGTAGAGGCGAGCGAGGTCGAGGTACTCGTCGGCACGCTCGACACAGACGAGAGCGTCTGAGTCCTGGAGCAGCTCGAGCTCGTCGACGAGCGCGTCCCAGTTCGGTGTGTGCGAGGTGTGCCCGAGGTCGACGACGCGCGTCTCCATGACTGACATGTCGTGACCTCGTCTCGCCGGAGCGGCGCGGTGTGGTCCGCGCTCATCCGTCTTATCGTCGTGGGACGGCGGGATGTAAGAAGTTACGGGCACGCGCCCTGCGGCCGTGCCCTGGGCGGATGCCGTGCGCCGATGCCCTGAGGCGTGCGGGTCTGGGCGGGGTCAGGCGTCGACGGGGTCGAGCACGACGACCGGGATGAGCCGTTTGGTGAATGTCGCATAGGTCGCATACGTCGGGTAGAGGACGACGAGGCGCTCCCACAGCGCCGTGCGCTCGTCTCCCTCGGCGACGCGCGGAACGACCGTCCGCCGTTCTCCGCCGGGCAGCTCCACCTCCGTGCTCACCATCGCCATGAGGTTGTGGAACCAGGCAGGGTGGTCGTCGACGCCGCCCTTCGACGCGACGATGACGAGCCGGGGCGCGTCGTCGAGGTAGAGGAGCGGGGACGTCCGGGCCTGACCCGACCTGCGCCCGACATGGTGGAGCAGCAGCACGGGCGCGCCCATGAGCTTTCCGCCGACCTTGCCGCGTGTCGCGCGGAACACTGCGGTGTTGAGATGGGCGATCTGGCGCAGGAAGATCCAGGCGCGGGACGTCGATGCTGGTGGTTTGGGCATGTCCTATCGTGACATCTGTCGGCTCGCTCGGGATAGGTCCTCAGGCGCCTACGAGGCCAGCTGTCGGCAGGTGTTGCA
Source organism: Sanguibacter antarcticus (assembly GCF_002564005.1). Lineage (NCBI taxonomy): Bacteria > Bacillati > Actinomycetota > Actinomycetes > Micrococcales > Sanguibacteraceae > Sanguibacter > Sanguibacter antarcticus. Next base: position 3,342,505 of record NZ_PDJG01000001.1, read on the forward strand.
GGTAGGTCCGGAGTGCTCGTCGTGCTCGGGCCGGAAGATCTCCGCCCACACCGCGTCGAGGGAGAGGCCGAGCACCGCAGCGATCGCTGCGACGGTCTGGAACGCCGGGGTGGCGACCCGGCCTGACTCGATCTTTCGGAGCGTCTCCGGTGAGACGTGGGCCTCGAGCGCGACGTCGAGCATGGAGCGTGCGCCGCGGGCGCGCCGCAGCGCGGCGCCGAGGCGTCGTCCGCGCTCGACCTCGGCGGGAGTGAGCGGCAACCTGACCATGGCTCCGATGATAGCGGGATAGTATGACCGGGATAGTTATTGGTCGTCTGAGGAAGGAACCGCATGATCGAGATCCTGAGCACCCCCGAGCTGGCCCAGGCGAGAACGACCGGAGCGCTCGTCGCCCACGTCCTCCAGACGCTCAGAGAACGCACCACGGTCGGGACGAACCTCCTCGAGATCGACCGGTGGGCCCAGGAGATGATCCTCGAAGCGGGTGCGACCTCTTGCTACGTCGACTACGCGCCCTCCTTCGGCAGCGGGCCGTTCGCCCACTACATCTGCACGTCCGTCAACGACGCCGTGCTCCACGGGCTGCCGCGCGACTACGCGCTCGCGGACGGAGACCTCCTCTCGCTCGACCTTGCGTTCTCCGCCGGCGGGATCGTCGCAGACTCTGCCGTGAGCTTCCTCGTCGGCAGCGCGAAGCCGCGCGAGAGCGTCGCGATGATCGAGGCGACCGAACGGGCGCTGGCTGCAGGGATCGCTGCGGCACGGCCCGGCGCACGCATCGGCGACCTCTCCGCGGCCATCGGTTCGGTGCTGCGCGAGGAGGGGTACCCGATCAACACCGACTTCGGCGGCCACGGTCTCGGGTCGACGATGCACCAGGACCCGCACATCGCGAACACCGGGCGCCCCGGCCGCGGGTACACCCTGCGCCCAGGGCTGCTGCTCGCGCTCGAACCCTGGGTCATGGTGGACACCGACGAGCTCGTCACCGACGCCGACGGGTGGACGCTGCGCAGCGCGACCGGCTGCCGCACCGCGCACAGCGAGCACACGATCGCGATCACCGAGGACGGCGCGGAGATCCTCACCCTGCGGACGCCGACGTCGTGAACCCTGCGGCTCAGGCGAGGTGCTCGCGCACCACGCGAGAGAACTCCTCGGGCTGCTCCACCCACGGGTAGTGCCCGCACCCGGCGATGACCGCCGCGCGGCCTGCCGGGAAGATCTCGGCCAGCGCGACGACGGGGGCGAGCCCCGTCACACCGTCCTGCTCTCCGGCGACGACGAGCACGTCGCCGGACACCGCCGCGAGCCGGGCCCGGAGATCAGCCGCATCGACCGTCGCCGAGAACAGGTCCTGAGCCTCCGCGTTCCAGGCGCCGATCTTCTCGTGCGCTCGAGCGGTGTCGTCCCACCTGGCCCAGCCGATCGGGGCGATCACGGGGAAGAGATCGATGAGGTCGCGGGCGCTCAGCGCATCGGTGAACCGGGTCCGCGCCGTGTCGAAGGCGTCGAACCAGGGTTCGCCGCGGTGAGACTCGACGATCGCGGCAGCGTCGGAGGGCACCGGCACGAGCCAGGTCGCCGGTGGTGTCACGAGGCACAGGCGCTCGGTGCGGTCGGGGTAGCGGGCCGCGTAGGAGAGCGCCACACGGGTGCCCGCCGAGTGCCCGAGGAGCGCGATCCGCTCCAATCCGAGGGCGTCCCGCAGCGCCTCGACGTCTTCCGCCAGCTCGGGCCAGCAGGCGGTCTCGGCCTCGGGCGACGGCTCCGACCGGCCGACGCCGCGCTGGTGCAGCACGACGAGCGAACGGACCGTCGAGAGTCCGGCGAGGTCGCCGAGATACTCGGGGTGCCGGGCAGGACCTCCTGCGAGGACCACGAGCGGCGGCAGGTCCTCGTCACCGATGACGTCGTAGTACAACCTCGTACCGTCGATCGAACCGAAGTAGGGCATGAGCCAGCATACGTTCGGCGGCGTCTGACGTGCAGGTGAACCTCGTCGGCTAGGTCTCGACCGCGGGGCTGTCTGGGCCCGGCAGCCCGATCGGCGCGACGTTGCCGACGAAGGTGGGCATCGGCCGGCCGAGCAGGTAGCCCTGCGCCATGCGGCACCCTGCGTCGCGCAGCATCGAGAGCTGGTGCGGCTCCTCGACGCCTTCGGCGACGACCTCGATGTTCAGCTCGTGAGCGAGGGCGAGCACGCCCCGCACGAGCGCGATCGACCCGCCTTCCTCGAGCGCCATGACGAACGACCGGTCGATCTTGATCTGGTCGACGGGGAGGGTCTGCAACCACGCGAGCGTCGAGAACCCGGTGCCGAAGTCGTCGAGCGAGATCCGCACGCCCATCTGCCGCAGCTCGGCGAGGCGTTCGATCACCCCGCTCACGTCGGTCAGGGAGCGGCTCTCGACCAGCTCGAGGTGCAGCCGCTCGGGGGCGAGGCCGTTGCGGGTGAGCGCAGCGCGCACCGCGGGGACGAGGCGAGGGTCCACGAGCGTGTCGGCTGCCAGGTTGACGGCGACGCGCAGCGGCCCGCGGGGGCACGGTGGGCTGGCTTCCTCCCAGCCCGCGAGGGCGAGGCACGCGGCGTTCAGGGCCCAGAGGTCGAGCTCGGTGATGAGCCCGCAGTCTTCGGCGAGAGGCAGGAACGAGCCAGGGGCGAGCAGCCCGAGGCGCGGGTGCTCCCACCGCAGGAGCGCTTCGGCGCCGAGCACGGTGCAGTGGTCGGTGGCGGACACGTCGACGACCGGCTGGAAGTGCAGGCGCAGCTGGTGTCCCTCGATGGCGCGACGCAGCTCACCCTCGAGGGAGGGGACGGGCAGGAGCGGTTCGGTCTCGCCCGCGACCGCGACCTGGTCCCGTCCACGCTGCTTCGCGACGTACATGGCGTTGTCGGCTGCGCCGAGCATGCGGTCCGCGCGACCTTCGGGGCCGGAGTGCAGGGAGATGCCGATGCTCGACGTGATCCGCAGCTCGCGACCGTCGATCCGCAGCGGCTGGTCGAGACGTGCCACGAGCCGGTGCGCGACGGCGAGGGCCGTGCGGACGTCGTCGGTCGCGCGCAGGATGATGCCGAACTCGTCGCCGCCGAGACGCGCGAGCGTGTCCGACGCACTGATCTCGGAGCGCAGGATGTGCGTCACCTGGCGCAGCACCTCGTCGCCGGCACCGTGGCCCCAACGGTCGTTCACGTGCTTGAAACGGTCGAGGTCGCAGAAGAGGACAGCGGTGCCGAGGTCGTTGGTCCCGCTGCTCAGCTCTCTGTCCAGGAGCCGGTTGAACAGCGTGCGGTTGGGCAGGCCGGTCAGCGCGTCGTGGAGCGCCTGGTGCTCCACGGTCGCGAGCAGCCGGGCGTTCTGGAGGGCGGTGGCGACCTGGTCGGCGACGCCGGCGACCCGGTCGAGGGCCTCGTCGCGCTGCCGCGGGGACAGCGGGCGGGGCCACCCGACCGTCACCACACCCATGAGCTCCTCGCCGGCGACGAGCGGGACGATCGTGACAGAGGTCGCACCGATCGTGCCGATGAGCGTGGCCAGGCTGAGGCTCGCACGGGCAGACTCGATGTGCATGGGCTGGCGGCGGGTGAGGAGCTCGACGAGCTCGGGCGTGCCGTCGGCACGGATCTCCCGTGCGAGGAGCATCGCCCGCTCGGTCGGTGTGTGACCGCTCGCGGCGGCGGCCCGCATGTAGCCTTCGGCCGAGCTCCACAGCATGAGGGACGCCGACCGCGCACCGGTGATCCGTGGCAGCGCGGTGGCCGCGACCTCCGCGACCGCGTCGGCGTCGTGCGCTGCCGTGAGGTCTCGGGCGAGCGTGAGGAGCGCGGTGGCGCGAGTGGTCTCGCGTCGGCTCGTCTCGACAGCACCGACGAGGTCGAGGGCGGCGGCCGCGTGGCGCGCGTAGGACTGCAGGAGGGCGCGCTCGTCGTCGCTCATCGGGACGTTCTCTGGTCGTGCGGCCGCAAGGCGTCCGCGCCGTCCGTGGGCGGAGGCCACCTCGACGACGGCGCAGCTCGTGCTCAGCTGGTCGCCGCGGGACACGGCTGTGACCAGCGCGTCCATCGTGGCACCGGCGGCGCCTCGGGTCCGGACGATCGGCGCCTCGTCGGTGTCGACCACGAGGACGAACGCGGTGGCGGAGACGACCGACGACGCCTGGTCGACGATCCGGTCGAGCACGGTGTCGACGTCGTCGCTCGCCACGAGGCTGGACGCAGACTGCTGGAGGTCGCGGAGCTGGCCGCGCAGCGCGGCCAGCTCGAGGGCTGCGGGGAGCGAGGAGGCAGGCCGGCGCAGGCGCCAGCGTCGGCGCCGCTTCTCCCACACGATCGTGTAGGTGCATGCCGCAAAACCGTCGCACTGGCACTCGTCGTGGACGATCGTCGCGGGAGGGAGACCGAACACGACGGGGATCGCGGAGACGTACCCGCGCGTCAGGGCGCAGTCGAGCCGGTGCGGCTCGTGGTTGCCCGTGGTCCGGACCCGGATCGTGGCCGACGTCCGGGTCGTCGACACGACCTCGACCGCCGTGACGGTCGAGATGTCATGGATGACGTCAGGCATGAGCTGGTAGACGGGGCGCGGCGAGGTGAAGGCCCTCATCATGAGGAGCCGTGCGTGCTCGACTCCGTAGACGATCGCGGACTCACCGGCACGCAGAGCAGCCTGAGGGTCGTCGAGCACCGTGACCATCGCCTCGAGCAGCGCCGTCCGAGTCTCGTAGGTGAACCAGCTCTGCGCGTTCTCGAGCTCCGCGGCGGTGTGGTCGACCCCGGACTCCTCGATGATGTGAGCGACGCCCTCGTCGCCAGCCCGGGCGCGGGCATAGCGGAGCAGCAGAGCCGTCGTCGAACCTGACGTCTCGTGCTCGTCGTGGGGGGTCTCGTCGCGTTGTCTCATCATCGGCCTCGCTCTCCCATCGGTTCGTTCGACGCTCGCATGAGGGCTTGACGTGCGCGGATCGTCGCGAAAGCGCACCCGGCTGGCAGGATGGCGCGGTGCCGTACACACCCGTCCACGCGCTCGTGACCCTGCCGTTCGTCCGCGCGGCCGCGCGCGGTCGAGTGCGCGAGCCGGTCCGCCGGTGGGCGGTCCCTGCGCTCGTGGCCGGCTCGATGGTCCCCGACGTGCCGAACTTCGTCGACGTCGTGTGGCCAGGGGCCTACAGGCTCGGTCTCGTCACGCACGGGCTCCCCGCCGCGTTCAGTCTCGACGTGGTGCTCGCGGTCGGGTTCGCCGCGTTGTGGGTCACGGTCCTCGGACCGGCGTTCCTCGGGGCGCTGCCGCGCCGGAGCCCGGCCCCTCCTGCGGCCACCGTCCAGGTCCGTGACGCCCCGCGAGCCGATCCGTGGCGCGAGTGGGTCTCCGGGGTGGTGATCGTCCTGGGGTCTGCGCTGCTCGGCATCCTCTCCCACCTCGCGTGGGACGACGTCACGCACCGGCCCGGCCGCACCGTCCAGGCATGGGACGTCATGCGTGAGCCGTTCGCCGGCGGCCGGGCGCTCTACGTCTACCTCCAGCACGGCAGCTCGCTGCTGGGGATGCTCCTGCTCGTCGCCCTCGTGGTCTGGTGGTGGCGGCGCGCCGTCCCGGTCGCGGACCCGCAGGGGCTGCGCTCCGCGGTCGTCGCGACGCTCGCCGGAACAGCTGTCGGCCTGGTCGGCGCGGCGGTCCGTCTCCTCTCCGAACCGGGTGGCGTCTACTTCTACGCGCTCGCTCGACGTTCGGCGACGTACCCGGTCCTCGGCGCAGCCCTCGGCCTCGTGGCATGGGCGGTCGTGGTCCGGTCGCGGCGCAGGAGCCAGGACGCCGTACCGGTCGACGCCGGGTGACGGGGCGCGGTTCAGCGGCCCATGGGCGACGCGTCCGAGCCTGGCGAGCCTGTGATCGGTGCGTGCGCGAGCACGGCATCGAGCAGGCGCACCGCGGCAGCCTTGTCGAGCGGGTTGTTGCCGTTGCCGCACTTCGGTGACTGCACGCAGCCTGGGCACCCGTCGGAGCACGCGCACCCGACGATGGCGTCGCGCGTGGCGCTGAGCCACGTCTCGGCGAGCCGGTAGCCGCGCTCCGCGAACCCTGCCCCGCCGGGGAACGCGTCGTAGACGAAGACGGTCGCGCGCTCGGTGTCCACGTGGATCGCGGTCGAGACGCCGCCGAGGTCCCAGCGGTCGCACGTCGCGAGCAGGGGGAGGAGCCCGATCGACGCGTGCTCGGCGGCGTGCAGGGCTCCGGGCGCGTCGTCGGCGTCCACGCCGGCAGACTCGAGGAGCTCGGCAGAGACCGACCACCAGGCTGCGGCGGTCTGCAGGGTGCGGACAGGAAGGTCGAGCGGGTCGGTGCTGAGGACCTCCTGGCCGGGGACACGTCGTCGTTGGAAGGTCACTACCTGCGTGGACACCTCGACGGAGCCGAACCCCCACTCGACCGGTGGGCGGCCGTCGGTCGCGGGCGCGTCCACGGTCGGCCCGGCAGGCTCGGCGCGATCGCCCCAGCCGACGTGCTCCACCTCCTCGACGACGGCGATCGACGTCACCCACCGTGACCACGTCGTGTAGCTGACGGTCTCGCGGGCGACGAGCGCGACCGAGTCCCTGAGGTTGTACTCCTCGACGACGAAGCTCTGGCCCTGGTGGACGTAGACGGCCCCCTCGTGGACGGAGCCGTCCGCGGCTGCGGCGTCGACCGTCCCGAGCAGGCGGCCGGTCGACGACTCGACGACAGCGACGGGCGTGCCGCCCTCGCCACGGATGTTCGTGAACCCCGCGGCTCCCTGGTGGTGCGTCCAGTACCAGCCGGACGTCCTGTGGCGCAGGGTCCCGCGTGCGGTGAGCTGGTCGAGCAGCGTGCGGGCGCCAGCGCCGCCGAAGAGCGGGAGGTCGGCCTCGCGCACGGGCAGCTCGGCCGCCGCCGCGCACAGGTGCCCGGCGAGGACGTACGGGTTGGTCGGGTCGAAGACTGTGGCTTCGATGGGCGTGCGGAAGATCGCGTCGGGATTGTGCACGAGGTACGTGTCGAGCGGGTCCTCGCGCGCGATGAACGCGACGAGCCCGTCCGATCCCGCGCGCCCGGCGCGCCCCGCCTGCTGCCACAAGGACACGCGGGTCCCGGGCCAGCCGATGATGAGCACCGCGTCGAGGCCGGAGATGTCGACGCCGAGCTCGAGCGCGTTCGTCGTGGCGAGCGCCCGGATCTCCCCGCTGCGGACAGCGGCTTCGAGCGCCCGACGTTCTTCGGGCAGGTAGCCGCCGCGGTACGCCGCGACCCGGCCGGGCAGCGACGGGTCGACGGGCCGCAGGTGGTCCTGCGTCGTCGTCGCCACCGACTCTGCGCCTCGCCGGGAGCGCGTGAAGGCCAGGGTCCGTGCGCCGTGCGCCGTGAGGTCCGCGAGGAGGTCTGCAGCCTCGGCAGTCGCTGAACGGCGGGGTCGCGGGTCGCCCGAGGCATCGACCGGGTCGGCGTCGTCGACGAGCCCCAGGCCGTCGTCGCCGTGCTCGTCGATACCGAACGCGCTCGCGGCCTCGTCGCCTGCGAGCCGCCGACGGGTGGTCATCTCGCCCCGCACCGGCGGGATCTCGGGCGGCTCCCACAGTGCGAAGGTCTTGCGGCCGGCCGGGCTCGCGTCCGCGGTGACGGCCCGTACCTGCGACGGGTCGACGCCGATGAGCCGTGCGGCGCTCGTGGCCGGGTCGGCGGTCGTCGCGGAGGCGACGACGAAGGTGGGTCCGCTGCGGCTGCCGGCGGCGGTGCGAGAGTCCGGGGCGTAGTGCTCGGCGAGGCGCTGGAGCCTGCGCAGGACGAGGGAGACGTGCGCGCCGAAGATGCCGCGGAACGCGTGCCCCTCGTCGATCACGACGTACCGCAGCGATCGCAGGAACCGGGCCCACCGGGCATGGTTCGGCAGGAGCGAGAAGTGCAGGTAGTCCGGGTTGGTGAGGATCACGTCGGCGTGGTCCTGGATCCAGCGGCGCGCGTCGAAGGGGGTGTCGCCGTCGCAGGTGTCGACCTGGACGTCACGGATCCCTGACGCCCGCAGCAGGCCTGTGACCGAGCTCAGCTGGTCGGCGGCGAGGGCTTTCGTCGGGCTGAGGTAGAGGACGCTGCCGCGGTTGCGGGCCGACTCGATGCGTCCAGGGTCGAACGCCTCGTCGGCGCGGTCGCCGCGCACGGCGGAGAGGGCGGGCAACCAGAACGCAAGCGACTTTCCGGAGCCGGTCGAGGTGGCGAGGATCGTGTGCGTCCGGCCCCACGCGGAGTCGGCGGCCTCGACCTGGTGCAGCCACGGGAGCTCGACGCCCATGCTCCGGTACCCGGCGACGAGCGACGGGTCGGCCCACGCGGGCCAGTCGCCCTGCGTCCCGGGACGCGCCGGCAGGTTCTCGACGTGCGTGAGCCGGTCCTCGCGACGGCCCCCGGCCAGCAGGACCGTCAGGAGTTCGTCGACGCGGGCCACACCGGCGATTCTCCCACCCGGGGGAGCAGACGCGCAGGCCGGGGGCGGTGCGGGCTCGTCCGGTCAGTGTCCGTGCGGCTCCGAGCGGTCGGCGGGCGTCCAGCGCAGGATGTCTCCGGGCTGGCACTCGAGGACGCGGCAGATCGCGTCGAGGGTCGAGAACCTCACGGCACGTGCACGACCGTTCTTGAGGACCGCGATGTTGGCAGGCGTGATGCCCACCGCCTCGGCAAAGTCGCCGACCGACATCTTGCGGCGGGCGAGCATGACGTCGAGCTCGACGGTGACGGGCATCAGATGACCGTGTCGAGCTCGCCGCGGTGGGCGATCGCTGCCACGAGCAGGCTACGCATCACGACCATGAGGAGCGTGAGCGCCAGCCCGAGGACGACGCACCCGATCAGGGCCAGCGCGACACCTGGACCGCCGGTCTGGACGATCCCGACGAGGTGGACAGTCACTCCTGCCGCCGTCGCGGTCGCGATGCCGATGCAGATCGTGATGACGTCGACCCAGCGCAGGGCGCGGACGGTGAAGATCGCGTCTGCCCGGACGAGCGACAGCAGGCGCCAGATCATCAGCAGGGCGACCTCGGCACACGTGATCGCGAGGACGGCAGCGACGGAGTAGGGGACGACGAGGTGCTCCACCTCGGCGTACTGGTCTCCGAGCGCCGTCGCGGTGATCGGGACGAGGACCTGGGCCAGGACCGCGCCGAGGAGCACGACCACCAGGACTGTGCGGAGCGACACGACCGTTAGGGTTCTCATCTATCGATGATCGATTGTTTTCTATCGAAGGTCAAGAGGCAGAGAGCGCCGTGGACTGTCGCGGGGACTCCTCCACCCGGGCTGGCACCCGCAACGACGAGCGACGTGACCGAGGAGCCGGCGGGGTCCGCAGCAGGCGCATCGCGTTGGCGATGACGACGAGCACCGACGCCTCGTGGACGAGCATCCCGATCGCCATCGTCACCCCGCCGGTCAAGACGCCCACCAGGAGGAGCGTGACCGTGAGCATCGCGACGACGATGTTCTGGCGCATGACGCCGACGGTCCGCCGCGCGAGCCAGATCGCCTCGGGGATGCGCAGCAGGTTGTCCGCCATGAGAGCGATGTCAGCAGTCTCGACGGCGACGGCCGATCCTGCGGCGCCCATCGCGACCCCGACGTCGGCGGTGGCCAGAGCGGGGGCGTCGTTGACACCGTCGCCCACCATCGCGACCACGAATCCGTCGCGCTGCAGCTCTCGGACAGCCTCGAGCTTGGCCTCCGGCAGGAGGCCCGCCCGGACCTCGTCCACGCCGGTCGCCTGAGCGATCGAGCTCGCGACGAGGAGCGCGTCGCCGGTGAGCATGACGACCTTCTTGACGCCCGCGGCGTGCAGGTCAGCGACCATCTGCGCGGCGTCGGGGCGGACCTGGTCGGCGACGGCGATCACTCCGACCACCTTCTCGTCCACGGCCACGATCATCGGAGTCTTGCCCGCTGCGGCGAGCTCCTCAGCGGTCTGGCCTGCTCGGCCAGGGTTCTCGACGCCGCGGTCTCGCACGAGCGTGAGGTTCCCGACGAGGACGCGGTGCCCGTCGACGGTCGCGACGATGCCCTGGCCGGGTACAGGCTCGGTCGACTCGGGAAGGTCAGACACGTCGAGCCCCTCCCGGACGGCTGCGTCGAGGACCGGCCGGGCGAGGGGATGCTCGGAGCCGGCTTCTGCGCGCGCGGCCCAGGTGAGGACCTGCCCACGATCGAGAGCAGGATCGAGGACGACCACGTCTGTGAGGAGCGGGCGTCCCTCGGTCAGCGTGCCGGTCTTGTCGACGGCGACGGCGTCGATCCTGGCGGAGAGCTCCAAGAACTCGCCGCCCTTGATGAGGATGCCGTCCTGTGCGGCACGGCCGATACCGGCGACGATCGCGACAGGGATCGAGACCACGAGCGCACCCGGGCAGCCCACGACGAGCAGCGTCAGCCCCAGGACCACGTCGTGGCTGAGCACGGCGGCGACCAGTGCGACGAGCATGATCGCGGGGGTGTACCAGGTGGAGAAACGGTCGATGAACGTCTGGGTCCGCGCCCTCGCGTCCTGTGCCTCTTCGACGCGGTGGACGATCCGGGCGAGCGTGGTGTCCGCCCCGATCCCTGTGGCCCTGACCTGCAAGAACCCGCCACGTGAGAGGGTGCCGGCGAAGACCTGGTCGCCCGTCGTCTTCTCCGTCGGCATCGACTCGCCGGTGATGCTGGCCTCGTCCAGCGCGCCGCTCCCACCGACGACGACCCCGTCGACCGGGACCTTGGCGCCGTTCTTCACGAGCACGGTCTCGTCGGTGGCCACGGCGCCGGCCGGGACCTCGATCTGGCGGCCGTCGCGCACGACGACGGCGACGTCGGGCGCGACAGCGACGAGCTCCGCCAGCGCCGAGCGGGTCCTGTTCATCGTGCGGGCCTCGAGAGCGTGCCCCAGGGCGAACAGGAACGTGACGGCTGCGGCCTCCCAGTACTCACCGATGATCACCGCGCCGATCGCGGCCACCGACACCAGAAGATCGATGCTGATGTCCTTTGCGACCAGCGCGCGTCCGGCTCGCACAGCCACCGGGAGCCCTGCCACCGCGGCCGCGGCCACCATGGTGACGTCGTCGACAGCGCTCGCGCCATGCACCTGCGTGGCGAGCAACGACAGGCTGATGAGCGTGCCTGAAGCTGTCGGTATCGACCACGGGCCGTGCATCCACCGCTGCAGCGTGTTCATCGTCTCGGTCCTCTGCGTCTGGTCGCGAGATCAGAAGGCGACGGGACGGGCGTCGTACCCGGCCTTGGAGATGACGGCGACGAGGTCGTCGACGCTGGTCCTGTCCGGATCGTGGTCGACCTCGATCTTGGCAGAGGCGAAGTGGACCGTGACGGCGCTGACGCCGTCCAGCCGACCGACCTGCTTCTCGATCTTTGCGACGCACGACGGGCACGAGAAGCCCTCAGCACGCAGGAGCGTGTGCGTGGTGGTCGGTGCAGCGCTGGTGGGTGTGGAGCTGGTCATGGTGCGCATCCTTCGTCGTCGTGTCACCACCTCGTCTGAGGCGATGGCTCGACGCTACGAGGCTGCCTGCCGACCGACCATGACCTGGATCAGTCAACCGCAGGACGGGGCAGAGCGGCCGAGACTGCCCCGCCTGCGTCGGCGGCTGCAGCGACCTCCGTGAGGCGCTCGCGGTCGAGGATCGCGGTCCATCGTCGGCCGGAGGCGATGACTCCGTCTTTGCGGAGCCTGCTCATCACACGGGAGACAGACTCGGGCGTCGAACCGGTCATCCCGGCCAGGTCCTTGCGGGACAGCGGGACCTGGATGAGGGTGCTCCCGTCGGCACGCTCCTGTCCGAGCCTGTCTGCCAGCCGGAGCAGGGTGGTCGCGACACGCTGGGCGATCGTCGCGGTGGACTGCTGAGTGACGTCCGAGCGCGCCTGGACGAGGAGCGCGTTCGTGTCGTCGAGCAGTCGCAGGGCGATGCTCGGGTGCGCGGTGAGGACGTCGCGGAACGCGGAGCTCTCGATCCGCAGCGCACACGTGGTCGTGAGTGCTTGGACCGTCTCGGTCCGGGTCGGCTGGCCGAGCGTGCGCAGCCCGCCGAAGAGGTCGCCCGGAACGAGGAGAGCCACGACGACGTCGTGGCCGGCCGGTGTCGGCTGGAAGGCTTTCGCACGGCCTGCTGCCAGGAGGTACAGGTGTTCCGCAGGCTCGCCCGCCGTGTACAGGACGTCGTCGTGCGCCCACGAGAGGGAGACCATGCGCTCGTCGATCCCCGCGAGCTCGTCTGTCGACAGCCCGGTGAACAGCGGGACCTGGGCCAGCACCCGCATCCGCACCTCGCGCGAGCAGCGGTGAGGGTGTGCGCACGTGGAGCGCAGGGGGACGAGTCGTCTGCCTTCGGGTGCGGTGCTCACGGACGCTCTCCGGACCGGTGGGGGACTGGGTCGCCTGCTGGGGCCCTGGGCACGAGTCTCCCACCTGAGGTCGGGCGTCCACCCGCGGAGCAGGCCGTCGAGCCCGCTGTGCCCGCTGCCCGCTGCCCGCTGTGCCTGCTGTGCCCGCACGTCGGCGGCGCGGTCGTCGTCAGCGCGACAGCCCGGCGACGAGCGTCGCGACGAGCCGCCGCGCGTCATAGCTGACGCCACCGTCGCCCTCGCTGCCGATGCAGAGGTTTCCGACACCGCGGCTGCCGAGATCGGGCGATCGTCTCGAGCTCGGGCGTAGAAGTGCCCGAGGTCGAGACGATCGCCCGAGGTCGCCGAGCGTGGCCGGGTCTAGCGCCCGAGCACGAAGGACTGGATCGCGACGACCGCCGCCCCGCGCGCCCACCGGGCGAGCTCGGGGCTCTGCAGGGCGATCTCGGGGTCGCGGGTGCGCGGGTCGCGGTCACCGTGCAGGCCGTCCTGCACCGCGGCTGCGGCGACCTGCGCGAGGCGCACGCCCTCGCCGCCGAGGACGATGCGCTCGGGCATCGTGAGGTTCGTGACGGCTGCGAGCATCCGACCGAGCGCGCGCCCCGCACGCTGCACCACGGCCTCTGCGACGGGATCGCCCGCGGCGGCGAGGTCGAGGAGCTGGTCGTAGCTGACCTCTCGACCGAGCGCAGACGAGCCCTGCGCGACGAGGGCGCTGATCGTGAGCATCGCCGTCGCGCAGCCCGTGTGGCCGCAGGCGCCGAGCGGCCCCTGCGGGTCGAGCGGGAAGTGGGACAGCAGGCTGAGCCCGGCCTCGGGGCTGGTCACGGCCTCGCCGTGCACGACGAGGCCGTAGCCGATCCCGGCGCCGATCGTGAAGAGCGCGAAGCGGTCGCACCCGTGCCCCTCACCGAACCAGTGGGTGGCCTCGGTGACGGCGACGATGTCGTTCTCGACGACGGTGCGCAGACCGGTCCGCTCGGCGAGCAGCTCGCCCAAGGGCACGTCGAGCCAGCCGAGGTGCGGGGCGTCGGTAACGACGGACCGGCCGGCGACGTGGCCGCCGACGCTCACGCCGAGTCCCGTGACTCCCGCGCCGGGGCTCAGCGCGGCGAGCCGTGCGACCAGCCGGTCAGCGAGCGTGGCGACGACCTCGAGCACGTCCTGCGGCCCGTGGCCCGGCAGGGGCGCGTCGTCGGCGGCGAGGATCTCCGCGCGCAGGTCGGTGAGCGCCGCGTAGGCGTGGTCGCCGGTGAGCTTGACCCCGATGAAGTGGTGCGACCCGGGGACCACCGCGAGCGGCTGGGCCGGGCGCCCGAGGCGAGGCGTGGCGCCTGCGCCTGTCGTCGCGGCGGAGGCGTCTGGAGGGCCTGCTTCGACGTCGTCGGCCTCGACGAGCAGACCCGAGTCGAGCAGCGGGCGCGTCAGGCGCGTGAGGCTGCCGGGGGAGAGCGCCATGCGTCGGCTGAGGTCGCGCCGGCTGAGCGGTCCGTCGAGGAGGACCTCGAGGGCGATCCGCCGCGCGGCGCCGGTGAGCGGCTCCCAGGCGCGGTAGCCGGATGAGCGTGTCGTGTCGAGGACCATGGTGGAGGCAGTTTATTCGCTCAGGGAACTAAAAGCCATGCCTGTGCTGCGCTCTGTTCTCCGGTGCTGAAACTCGGCAGTGCACGATCGATTCTCATGATTGACACCCCTTAAGTTCTGCACTAGAACTAAGTGCGTGGGGCCTGTGCGCGCCGCGACCACCAGACGAAGGAGTCATCGACCGTGTCAGCACCTGACCTCCTGCACCTGCGAGCGTCCGGCGTGAGCCTCGTGCTCGACTGCGCCGGCCACCTCCTGCCGCGCGTGCTCCACTGGGGCGCCGACCTCGGTGACGTCCCCGGTATCGAGCTCGAAGCCCTGCGCCGCGCGAGCGTGCCTCAGGTCGCCGGCGGCGCGATCGACGTCCCGGTGCCGCTGTCCGTCCTGCCCGAGCAGTCTGTCGGCTGGCTCGGCACCCCCGGCATCGCGGGCCACCGCGCCGGGTCCGACTTCTCCACGGCGTTCCGGGTCGAAGGCATCGAGGTCACCGCGCGCGAGACCGGCCCGGCGGCGGCGCCCACGCAGCGCGTCACCGTCCGCGCCGCCGACTCCGCCGCCGCGCTCGGGCTCGTCCTCGACATCGAGCTCACGCCGTCCGGGCTGGTCCGCCAGCGCGCCGTCCTGACGAACACCGCCGAGGCCTCCGCGCCGCGGCCCGAGTACACGCTCGCGTCGATGGACCTCTCCCTGCCGGTGCCCACCGAGGCGGACGAGATCCTCGACTTCACCGGCCGCTGGATCCGCGAGCGCGCCGCACAGCGCAAGCCCTTCACGTTCGGCACGCACGTCCGCGAGGTCCGCAAGGGCCGTGGCCACGACGCGACGCTTCTCGTCGTCGCTGGTCGTGCCGGCTTCGGGTACCGCTCGGGCGAGGTGTGGGGCGTGCACGTCGCGTGGTCGGGCAACTCGCGCATCGTCGCGGAGAAGATCCAGGGTGGCGACCGCCACCTCGCCGCGGGCGAGCTGCTCCTCGCCGGCGAGATCATCCTCGGCGCGGGCGAGTGCTACGAGTCGCCGTGGGTGTTCGCGTCCTACGGTGACGGCCTCGACGAGCTCTCTGCTCGCTTCCACGAGTACCTGCGTGGGCGTCCGCACCACCCGAGCACCGCGAACGGTCGTCCGGAGCGGCCGGTGCACATCAACGTGTGGGAGGCCGTGTACTTCGACCATCGTCTCGACAAGCTCAAGGCCCTTGCCGACGAGGCCGCTGCGATCGGGGTCGAGCGCTATGTTCTCGACGACGGCTGGTTCCGTCACCGTCGTGACCCGAGCGCGGGCCTCGGCGACTGGTACGTCGACGAGGACGTGTGGCCGGACGGCCTGAGCCCGCTCGTGGACCACGTGCGCGCTCTCGGCATGCAGTTCGGTCTGTGGTTCGAGCCGGAGATGGTCAACCCGGACTCTGACCTCGCTCGCGCGCACCCGGAGTGGATCATGGCGACGGGGGACCGTCTGCCGCCGGAGTCGCGCCAGCAGCAGGTCCTCGACCTCGGGCACGAGGGCGCGTTCGACCATGTCCTCGAGCGCATCGATGCGATCCTCACGGAGTACCCGATCGGCTACATCAAGTGGGATCACAACCGTGATCTCGTCGACGCTGGTCACTCTCCGACGGGTCGTGCGGGTGTCCACGACCAGGCTGCGGCGCTCTACCGTCTGCTCGACGAGATCCGCCGGCGCCATCCTCAGGTGGAGATCGAGAGCTGCTCTGGCGGCGGTGGACGGGCCGACCTCGGGATCCTCGAGCGCACGGACCGCGTCTGGGCGTCGGACTGCATCGATGCTCTGGAGCGGCAGAGCATCGAGGCAGGGACGGGCTTGCTCGTGCCGCCGGAGATGATGGGGTCGCACATCGGCTCGCCGCACAGCCATACGACCGGGCGTCGCCACGACCTCGACTTCCGGGCGGGGACGGCGTTCTTCAGCCACATGGGCATCGAGTGGGACCTCACGGAGACCAGCGCCGAGGACACGGCCGAGCTGGCCCGGTGGATCGCGCTGCACAAGGAGCACCGGGGTCTCCTGCACACCGGGACCGTCGTGCACGCGGACCACCCGGACGCATCTGTGTGGGTCCACGGCGTCGTCGCGCCGGGCGCGGACGAGGCGATCTTCACGGTCGTCCAGCTGACGACCGGCCCGAACGAGATGCCCGGCCGCGTGCGTCTGCCGGGGCTCGACGCGGCGACGACGTACCGCGTGCACCATCTCGACCCGGGCGCGGGCACCACCGACCACGAGGGCGGCCGCCGTCTGCGCTGGTGGGACGACGGCGTCGAGCTGTCGGGCCGGGTCCTTGCTGCCGTCGGTGTCCAGGCGCCGGTCCAGCACCCTGAGCACTGTGTCCTCCTGCACGTCACTGCTGTCCGAGAGGTTCTCTGATGACCACCACCGACGCTGCGCACGTGCGCCGCACCGCCACGACGCTCGCGGACGGACGTGACCTGTTCTACTTCGACGACTCTGAGCCGTACGTCTCGGGCGCCGCGACCCGTCGTCTCGACGACCCGCGCCCGCTGGCGGGCCGCTACGACCCGGTCGTCGCGGTCGACGAGGACGGCGTCGAGACGAGCGCGCCCGTGACGGGGCCGACCATGCGCTACGACGTCCTCACCGGCGAGTGGATCCCGCACGCGGCCCACCGCATGAACCGCACGCACCTGCCCCCGGCGGACGCGAACCCGCTCGCTCCGGCGAAGCCGGGCGCGGCGTACTCCGACGGCGAGATCCCTGCCGAGGACTACGACGTCGTCGTGTTCGAGAACCGGTTCGCGTCGCTCATGCGCATCCCGGGCGCTCCGGACGAGGTGACGGCGCTCGACGGCGAGGAGCTGTGGAAGGTGCGTCCCGCCGTGGGTCGCTGCGAGGTCATCTGCTTCTCTCCGGACTCGTCGCAGTCGCTCGCGACCGTCGGGCCGCTGCGGATGCGGACGATCATCGAGGCGTGGGCAGACCGCACCACGGAGCTCGGTGCGCTCGACGGGATCGAGCAGGTCTTCTGCTTCGAGAACCGTGGCCGCGAGATCGGTGTGACGCTCTCGCACCCGCACGGCCAGATCTACGCCTACCCGTACGTCACACCGAAGACGGAGGTCATGCTCCGTCAGGCGCGTGCGCACCGCGAGAGCACTGGCCGCAACCTCCTCAAGGACGTGCTCGAGGCCGAGCTGCGCTCGGGGCGTCGCGTGGTGCTCGAGTCCGAGCACTGGGTCGCGTACGTGCCGGCGGCGGCCCGCTGGCCCATCGAGGTCCACCTGGCGCCGCGTCGCGACGTCCCGGACCTGCCTGCGCTCACGGACGCGGAACGGGCCGACCTCGCGGACGTCTACCTCGAGCTCCTTGCCCGCATGGACCGCTTCTTCCCGGCCGACGAGACCGGTGAGCCGACGATCGCGCCGTACATCGCCGCCTGGCACCAGGCGCCGGTGCGCGAGGGCCGCGACGACCTGCGCCTGCACCTGCAGCTCTTCTCGATCCTGCGTGCACCGGGAAAGCTCAAGTACCTCGCAGGCTCCGAGTCTGGTGCGGGCGCATGGATCAGCGACACGACACCGGAGCGCATCGCGGACCGCCTCGTCGAGGTCGCGTCGGACGTGACCGCATGAGCCGCGCACCGCACTACGCGCTCGAGTGGCTCGATGCCTGGACCGTCGAGGACGGCAGCGCCCGTGCCGCGCAGCTCTTCGCCGAGGCGTTCGACGCGCAGCCGGACGGCACGTGGTCGGCGCCCGGCCGCGGCAACCTCATCGGCGAGCACACCGACTACAACGGCGGCCTCGTGCTGCCGTTCGCGCTCCCGCACCGCACGTACGCGGCGATGCGCCGTCGCGACGACGGGCTCGTGCGTCTCGTCTCCGCGCAGGAGCAGGGCGTGGTCCGCACGGTCGCGCTCGCCGACGTGGCGCCCGGGGCGGTCGACGGGTGGGCGGCCTATGTCGTCGGCGTCGCGTGGGCCCTGGCGCAGGACGGCTGCGCGGTCGGTGGCTTCGACCTCGCGATCACGTCGTGCGTCCCGTACGGGGCGGGGCTCTCGTCCTCGGCCGCGCTCGAAGGCTCGGTCGCGATGGGTCTCGACGCGCTCTACGGACTGGGTCTCTCGGCTGACGACGCGGGTCGTCAGCGTCTCGTCGCCGCGTGCATCCGGGCGGAGAACGAGATCGCCGGTGCTCCGACGGGCGGCATGGACCAGGCGGCTGCGCTGCGGACCCGTGCAGGTCAGGCGCTGCTGCTCGACTGCCGCAGCCTCGAGGTCGAGCACATCCCTTTCGACCTGGCCGCCGACGGTCTCGCGCTGCTCGTCGTCGACACCCGGGCAGCGCACCAGCTCGTCGACGGCCAGTACGCGGCGCGGCGCACCACGTGCGAGGCGGCGGCCGCGGTGCTCGGCGTCGAGACGCTGCGTGAGGTGACCGACCTCGAGGCCGCGCTCGGCCGCCTCGGCGCGCCCGGTGCGTTCGACGCGAGCGGCCAGGACCCGGAGGTCGCCGTCCGTCGTGTGCGCCACGTCGTCACGGAGATCGCCCGTGTCGAGGAGGTGCACGCGCTCCTCGAGGAGGGGTGGACCGCGGAGGTCGGCCCGGTGCTCACGGCGGCGCACGCGTCGTTGCGCGACGACTACGAGGTGAGCTGTGCCGAGCTCGACGTGGCTGTCGGTGCTGCGCTGAACGCGGGTGCGATCGGTGGCCGGATGATCGGTGGTGGCTTCGGCGGCTCGGCGATCGCCCTGGTGCGCACGGAGGACGTCGAGGCCGTCGCCGTGGCCGTCGCGCAGGCGTTCGCGACCGAGAACTTCACGCCGCCGGCGTTCCTCGTCGCTGTCGCGTCCGGTCCTGCGGCCTGAGGGACCGCCTCTCGTCGTGCGGGAAGCTCGCCGGTTGTCACCGGTCGCAGGACCTACGTCCCGTGGCCGGTGATAACTGAGGCGGAAAGATCTACATCTGGTAGTTCACGCAATCCACGCGACTAGATGTAGGGGTATTACGGGCGATGGTCGAAGCAGCGCGCAACCAGGTCGATGTTCGGTCCACCATGAAGGAATACCTCGACCGCACCGACTGGCGCGTCAACGCGAACGCCAACCAGGGATACTCCCTCGGCGGGCTCATCCTCAACACCGCGGGCAAGGTCACCGCCAACTACTGGCTCTCCGAGATCTACCCCGGCGCGGTCGGCGACGCACACCGCTCGGGCGACCTCCACATCCACGACCTTGACGTCTTCGGCGGCTACTGCGCCGGCTGGTCGCTGCGCATGCTCCTCACGGAGGGCTTCAACGGCGTCCCCGGCAAGGTCGAGTCGAACCCGCCGGAGCACCTCACCTCTGCGGTCGGGCAGATCGTCAACTTTCTCGGGACCATGCAGAACGAGTGGGCCGGTGCGCAGGCGTTCAGCTCTTTCGACACGTACATGGCGCCGTACGTCCGCAAAGACGGGCTCGGCTACGAGACCGTGCTCCAGTGCATCCAGGAGCTCGTCTTCAACCTCAACGTCCCGTCCCGCTGGGGTACCCAGACCCCCTTCACCAACCTCACCTTCGACTGGACGTGCCCCGCAGACCTCAAGGACGACGTCCCGGTCGTCGGCGACCAGACCATGGGCTTCACCTATGGCGACCTCCAGGCCGAGATGGACATGATCAACCGCGCCTACATCGAGGTCATGACCACCGGGGACGCGTCGGGCCGCGTCTTCACCTTCCCCATCCCCACGTACAACATCACCGAGGACTTCCCGTGGGAGTCCGAGAACGCCACCCGCCTCTTCGAGATGACCGCCAAGTACGGTCTCCCGTACTTCCAGAACTTCATCAGCTCCGACCTCGAGCCCGGCATGGTTCGCTCCATGTGCTGCCGCCTGCAGCTCGACCTCCGGGAGCTGCTCAAGCGGGGCAACGGACTCTTCGGCTCGGCCGAGCAGACCGGCTCGATCGGCGTCGTCACCATCAACTGCGCCCGCCTCGGGTATCTGCACCGTGGCGACGAGGCCGGGCTCTTCGCTGCGCTCGACACCCTCCTGGACCTGGCCCGCGACTCCCTCGAGATCAAGCGCGAGGTCGTCCAGCACTACATCGACGAGGGGCTGTTCCCCTATACCCGCCGGTACCTCGGCACCCTTGACAACCACTTCTCGACCATCGGCGTCAACGGCATCAACGAGATGATCCGCAACTTCACCGCTGACCCGTGCGACCGCGACTGCGACCACGCGAAAGACGACATCACCACCCCGGCAGGCCATGCGCTCGCGCTGCGCCTGCTCGATCACGTCCGTGGCCGGATGGTCGAGCACCAGGAGGCCACGGGGCACCTCTACAACCTCGAGGCGACCCCGGCCGAGGGCACCACGTACCGCTTCGCCAAGGAAGATCGTGCGCGGTTCCCTGGGATCATCCAGGCAGGCACGATCGCCAACCCGTACTACACGAACTCGTCCCAGCTGCCTGTCGGATTCACCGCGGACCCGTACGAGGCGCTCCAGCGGCAGGACGCGCTGCAGCGCAAGTACACCGGTGGCACCGTCCTGCACCTGTACATGTCAGAGCGGATGTCGTCGGCGGACGCCGCCCGCGAGCTCGTGCGACGGTCCTTGTCGAACTTTCGGCTCCCCTACATCACGGTGACACCGACCTTCTCGATCTGCCCGAAGCACGGGTACCTCGCCGGTGAGCACCCCACGTGCCCGCGCTGTGCCGCCGAGAAGCCGCTCGCCGAGCCGACGGTGTGCGAGGTGTGGACCCGCGTCATGGGGTACCACCGACCGGTGAGCTCGTTCAACATCGGCAAGAAGGGCGAGCACGCGGAGCGGCTCATGTTCGAGGAGCGTCGCGCGGTCGCCTCTCGCGTCGTGCCCGTCCTGGCATGACGGGGGTCGGTGCTGCTCGCAGCGTGCAGCGGGCGACGGCTGACCACCTCGTCATCGCCGGTCTCGAACCCTTCTCGAGCTGCGACTGGCCGGGCCGGCTCGTCTCGACGCTCTTCCTCCAGGGGTGCCCGTGGCGGTGCACGTACTGCCACAACGTCTCGATCCTCGACCCGCGGGCTCCGGGCGAGACGACGTGGGCCGAGGTCCTCGGTCTGCTCTCGCAGCGTGACGGACTGCTCGACGGCGTCGTCTTCTCCGGTGGAGAACCCACTCGTCAGGCCGGCCTCGCCGACGCGATGCGCCAGGTCAGGGCGATGGGCTTCGGCGTCGGGCTACACACCGGTGGGGCGTACCCGCGACGCCTCGCGGCCGTGCTCGGCCTCGTGGACTGGGTGGGGTTCGACATCAAGGCGACCCCGGAGAAGTATGCGGCGATCACCGGGATCGACAGCAGCGCGGGCCAGGCGTCCCGCTCGCTGCGTCTCGTGCTCGACGCGGGCGTGCCCGTCCAGGTGCGCACGACGGTCGACCCGACGGTCCTCACCGACTC
Organism: Sanguibacter antarcticus; assembly: GCF_002564005.1. NCBI lineage: Bacteria > Bacillati > Actinomycetota > Actinomycetes > Micrococcales > Sanguibacteraceae > Sanguibacter > Sanguibacter antarcticus. The sequence continues at coordinate 3,363,892 of NZ_PDJG01000001.1, forward strand.
CGACGTCGAAGAGATCGCGGAGAGCCTCGCCAGGCTCGGTGTCACCGACCACGTCGTCCAGGAGGTGCGGACCGAGGGCGCGAGCGCCGCGTTCGCCGAGCGGCTCGCCGCGCACCGCCGGGCGCAGCCGCTCGGCTGAGCGGCGTCCGGCGGGTCGGCGGTCGCGCGCGCTGCTCGCGCCGGTCTGGGGCAACCATCGTGCTGTATGGGCGTTTCGTGCGTAGACTTCCGGCAACGCACATCCTGTGACCGGCGTCACATCTATCGAGGTGCAGGTCAGGGGTCCGCAGTCGTCAAGGAGGACGAATGCTCGAACTGGGTTCTGCCAGCATCACGATCGTCAGCGTGATCGCCGTCATCGGTCTCGCGTGTCTCGTCGTCGCGTTCGTCCTGCGACGGCAGGTCCTCGCCGCAGACGACGGCACCGCGAAGATGCAAGACATCGCGCGCGCCATCCAAGAAGGTGCGTCCGCCTACCTCAGCCGTCAGTTCCGCACCCTCGCGCTGTTCGCGGTGGTCGTGTTCGGGCTGCTCTTCCTCCTGCCGGGAGACACCGGGATCCGCATCGGGCGGTCCGTCGCGTTCCTCGTCGGCGCCGGGTTCTCTGCCTCGATCGGGTACCTCGGCATGTCGCTCGCGGTCCGCGCGAACGTGCGCGTCGCCGCAGCCGCCATGCGCCCAGGGGCACGCGCCGAGGGCGCCAGGATCGCGATCCGCACCGGCGGCGTCGTCGGCATGTCGGTCGTCGGGCTCGGCCTCCTCGGCGCAGCCGGGGTCGTCCTCGTCTACCGCGGCGACGCCCCCTCCGTCCTCGAAGGATTCGGCTTCGGCGCAGCGCTGCTCGCGATGTTCATGCGCGTCGGCGGCGGCATCTTCACCAAGGCGGCCGACGTCGGAGCGGACCTCGTCGGCAAGGTCGAGCAGGGCATCCCCGAAGACGACCCGCGCAACGCCGCGACCATCGCCGACAACGTGGGCGACAACGTCGGCGACTGCGCCGGGATGGCCGCAGACCTCTTCGAGTCCTATGCCGTCATGCTCGTCGCAGCCCTCATCCTCGGCAAGGCGACCATGGGCGAGGCAGGGCTCGTCTTCCCGCTCGTCGTCACCGCGATGGGCGCGTTCGTCGCCCTCGTCGGCATCGTCATCACCAAGGTCCGTGGCAGCGAGAGCGGGCTGCGAGCCATCTACCGCGGGTTCTACGTCTCCGCGTTCCTCGGCGCCGTGCTCGCCGCGATCGCCGCGTTCGTCTACCTCCCGTCCTCCTTCGCAGCCTCCCCGGCGAGCGCCGGGCTGGCCGACGTCACGAGCGACCCCCGGCTCCTCGCGAGCCTCGCCGTCCTCATCGGCGTCGTCCTCGCCGGCATCATCCTCTGGGTCACCGGCTACTTCACCGGCACCACGTCCAAGCCGACGCTGCACGTCGCCGCGACCTCCCGCACGGGCGCCGCGACCGTCGTGCTCTCGGGCATCGGCGTCGGCTTCGAGTCGGCCGTCTACACCTCAGGCATCATCGCGGCCGCGATCTGCGGGGCGTTCCTCCTTGCGGGCGGCTCCGTCGGCCTGTCCCTCTACCTCATCGCGCTCGCGGGCTGCGGGCTCCTCACCACCGTGGGCGTCATCGTCGCGATGGACACGTTCGGTCCCGTCTCGGACAACGCCCAGGGCATCGCGGAGATGTCCGGCGACGTCGACGAGGCCGGCGCGCAGGTGCTCACGGACCTCGACGCGGTCGGCAACACGACGAAGGCCATCACCAAGGGCATCGCGATCGCGACGGCGGTGCTCGCCGCTACCGCGCTGTTCGGCTCGTACCGCGACGCCGTCACCACGGCGATGGCGACCATCACGACCGAGGCGAGCGGCGGCATCGTCGCCTCGATGCTCAACTACGAGATCACCTCGCCGGTCACGCTCGTCGGAGTGATCCTCGGCGCGGCGACGGTGTTCCTCTTCTCCGGCCTCGCGATCGACGCCGTGACCCGTGCCGCCGGGGCGATCGTCTTCGAGGTCCGCCGCCAGTTCCGCGAGCACCCCGGCATCATGACGTACGACGAGCGCCCCGAGTACGGCAAGGTCGTCGACATCTGCACCCGCGACTCCCTGCGCGAGCTCGCCACACCCGGGCTGCTCGCGGCCTTCGCGCCCATCGCGGTCGGTTTCGGACTCGGCGTCGGGCCGCTCGCCGGGTTCCTCGCCGGTGCGATCGGCGCCGGCGTCCTCATGGCCGTGTTCCTCGCCAACTCGGGGGGTGCGTGGGACAACGCGAAGAAGATCATCGAGGACGGCCACTACGGCGGCAAGGGGTCGCCGGCGCACGAGGCCGTCGTCATCGGCGACACCGTCGGCGACCCGTTCAAGGACACCGCCGGCCCGGCGATCAACCCGCTCATCAAGGTGATGAACCTCGTCGCGCTCCTCATCGCTCCCGCGGTCGTCGCCATGAGCGTTCCGGCCGACGCCAACCACGTCCTGCGCATCGGCGTGGCCGTCGTCGCGACGGCGATCGCCTTCGGCGCGATCATCGCGTCCCGCCTGCGGGTGGCGAGGATCGACGCCGAGACCGTGGACGAGGGCCCGGCGCCGGGGCACGACCCGTCGCACCGTGCCTCGCACCTCGCCCCGCCGACGCCGGACGAGGCACAGCAGGCGAGGTCCTCGGAGGGGGCCGCCGAGCACCGCTGAGCCCGCAGCGCGGGCAGCGCCAGCAGGATCTAGCCTGGTGCGCATGGTGGCAGACGTCCGGGTCCTCAGCTACAACATCAAGGAGCTCTCGCTCGACGAAGAGGCGGTCGTCGAGGTCCTGCGCGAGACGCACGCCGACGTCGTCGCGCTCCAAGAAGCGACCCGGCACCCCACGGGCCGGTGGCGCATGCACCGTCTCGCACGGCGTGCAGGGATGACCTGCGTCGTGGCCGGCGGCGGTCCGTGCGGGTCCTTCACGACAGCCCTCTTCGTCCGCGCAGACCTCGCCGGGCGCGTCGTGAGGGCGAGCGGACGGCCGCTGCGCTGGAAGTGGTGGTACCGCAGGGCGCGGCTCGCCTGGCCGACGCGGCGCGGCTACGCGGTCGTCGATCTCGGAGACGTCGTCGTGGTCTCGGTCCACCTCGGGCTCGACCCTCGAGAGCGTGCCGACCACTGCCGGCAGCTCCAGACCGTCGTCGACCGGCTCGGCGCGGACCGCTGCGTGGTCGTCGGGGACCTCAACGAGACGCCGGACGGTCCGAGCTGGGCTGCGCTGGGACCGCAGCTGCGTGACGCGGCCCTTGAGTCGAGCGCGCCCGGAGCGCAGGACGCGACCTTCTCCGTCGCGCACCCGCGCAAGCGCATCGACGCCGTGCTCGTGGGCAGGGACATCGAGGTCGTGCAGGTCGAGACGCTCCGCTCCCCGGCCGCGCTGCGCGGCAGCGACCACTTTCCGGTGCTCGCAGAGCTGCGTCGGCACTGACAGCAAGGCCAGGAGCAGCCGTTTCAGCGGACGCATGGGGAGTTGTACCCCGGTACGTGGCTTGCACCGGCCTCCTGGCAGCACCCACTATTGCCGCATGACAACTCACATGAACCGAAAGTCTCTCGTGGCTGCGTCCGGCGCCACGCTGCTCCTCGCCACGCTCCTCACCGGGTGCGGGAGCAGCGGAGGAGACGTCGAGGCGTTCTGCGACGACGCAGGAGCCATCGTGGACGGTTCGTTCCTCGACGACGTCGACGCCAACAGCACCGACGACCCCGCGGCCGTCTACGACACCGCGCTCGAGCGCGTCGACAAGGTCGACCCGCCCAGCGACATCGAAGAGGACTGGACGATGACCACCGAGGCGATGCACACCTACCTCGAGGGCATGGCCGACCTCGACCCGGAGTCGGACACCTACTCGGACGACATGGACACGCTCATGGGCACTGTGGACCAGGAGTCGCTCCAGACGGCGAGCGACAACATCGAGACGTACCTCAGCGAGAACTGCGAAGCCTGACCTCAGGCGTGGCTGGCAGCTGCCCGGCCATCGAAAGACGCGCATCGAGAGACCTCCCGACGGGGTGGTCTCTCGTGCGTTCTTCCTCTGATCTGAGAGCTGCCCAGTGAGAGCAACGCCGCTCGATGCACGTGCCGCGACCGCCGTCGTCCTGAGCCTCGCCGTCCTCGGCACCGCCGCGTGCGGCTCGACGCAGGACTCCGACGAGGCGGCAGCATTCTGCACGAGCGTGACGTCTCTCGCGGACGGATCCCTTCTCGAGGGCCTCGACCTCACCACCGTGGAGACGCTCTCGGCCGACGACCCCGCGCTCGTCGCAGCGCAGGACGCGCTCGCGGAGCTCGAGGCCGTGAGCGCACCACCCGAGGTCGCCGACGAGTGGCGCACGGTGCTCACGCCGTTGGCAGGCTTCCTCGATGCCCTGGGCGCCACGGGCGCGGACGGGACGCTGGACGACCTGGCTGACGCGCTCGTCGCGCCCGAGGTCGTCGAGGCAGGCACCGCGGTGGACGCGTACGCCTCCGAGCACTGCTGACCTGAGCCCGCCCACCGACCTGCCGGCCGACCGGCCGGTCACGGTGAGGAATCATGGACGCATGACTGTGCCTGCTCCCGACCGTGTCCGTCCTCGCCCGGCTCCCGCGTCCGACGCGCTCGTGGGGGCTGACGCGCCTGTGGTCGACCGGCGTCTGGTCGATGCGCTGCGCGCCGACCTCGGCACGAGCGACTTCACCGTCGACGGCATCGAGGCAGAGCTCGGCCCGGTCGCGGCGGCGGCTCTGCACCGTGAGCAGACCCTTCCCGCCCTGCGGGCCACGACCGGCGAGCAGGGCGGCCGAGCGGTGCTCACCCGGCTGTTCGTCCTCGGGGTCGAGGTCACCTCGGCTGCGCTCGACGCCGCGCTCCCGACCCTCGGGTCCGAGGGTGCAGCGCGGCTCGGTCTCGTCGAGCGGGCAGGCCACGCGCCCGGCGACAGCGTCCGGGCGCGCGTCGACCTGCGGCCCTACGCAGCCATGGACGCGGGCGGGCCGGTGAACTGGTGGCTCGCGTCAGACCTCGGCGAGACCACGACGGGGCGCAGGCTCTCGGCCGACCACGTGCTCGGCGCCGGAGGAGCGTCGACGACGCTCGCCCAGGTGACCGTCCGCACCTACCGCGACCGGGTGCTCGACCTCGGGACGGGGTGCGGGGTCCAGGCGCTGCACGCGTCGCGACACGCACGCGAGGTGGTGGGCACAGACATCTCTGCGCGCGCACTGCGTTTCGCAGCGCTCAACGCGGCCCTCGACGGGGTCGCGCTCGACCTGCGGCTCGGGTCGATGCTCGAGCCGGTCGCGGGCGAGGCCTTCGACCTCGTCGTCTCCAACCCGCCCTTCGTCATCACGCCTCGTCACCTCGGTGCCGGCGCGACCACCATCCCTACCTACGAGTACCGCGACGGCGGTCGCGCCGGCGACGACCTGGTCCGTGACCTCGTCACGAGCGTCGGGCAGGTCCTCGCCCCGGGCGGGGTCGCCCAGCTCCTGGGCAACTGGGAGCACCGTCGCGGCGAGGCTTGGACGGAGCGCGTCGGGGAGTGGCTCGACGCGTCGGGTCTCGACGGGTGGGTCATCCAGCGCGAGGTCCAGGACCCGGCCGAGTACGCGGAGCTGTGGATCCGCGACGGCGGGACCACCCCCGAGCGCGAGCCTGGCCCGTGGGCCGAGGCGTACTCGGCGTGGCTGGAGGACTTCGCGTCCCGGGACGTCGAGGGCATCGGCTTCGGCTTCATCACGCTGCGGCGCCCGCTCGACGGCGCACGGCCGACGCTCCGACGTCTCGAAGAGCACAGCGGCGCGCTCGAGCAGCCGCTCGGGACGTTCCTCGCGCACAGCCTCGACGCTCACGACTGGCTCGTCGCACGCAGCGACACAGCCCTGGCCGACGAGCGGCTCGTCGTGGCGGGCGACGTGTCCGAGGAGCGCTTCTACACCCCGGGGGCGAACGACCCGAGTGTCGTCGTCCTCCGGCAGGGTGGCGGGACCGGGCGAGCGATCCACGCGTCGACGTCGCTCGCGGCGCTCGTCGGCGCGTGCGACGGCGAGCTGTCGGTCGGTCAGATCGTCGGCGCCATCGCCTCGATCTTCGACGTCTCGGTCGACGACCTGGCTGCCGAGCTTCTCCCGGCTGTCCGTGGGCTCGTCCGGGACGGGTTGCTCGTGCGTGCTGACACCATGTGATATCCCGTCCGTCCAGCACGTCGACGCGCCCTGCCCAGAATCGTCACACGCCTGGCATAACGTTGCACCGTGAGTCTCGACCCTTCGCCGCGCCCCGCAACACCGCACGACGACGCACCGTCCCAGCCTGACGGGACACCTGTGCCCCGGGTCGTCCCGCGTGCCCTGCGCGTCTGGGCGGTGTTCCTCGCGGCCACGGCCGCAGCCGGCACCCTCGCCGTGTGGCGCTACTTCGTCGGGTCGACCACCGGACAGGCTCTCGACCAGATGGCCTTCGACGGCGCGACCTACGGGCGCGGCACGCTCTGGGTGGTCGCCGAGCCCGTGCTCGACGTCGTCTCCATCTCGTTCGTCGTCGTCGGCATGACCGTCGCCATGGGGATCGCTCTCGTGCGTCGGCGCTGGAACCTTGCCGCCCAGGTCGTCGTCCTCGTCGTCGGGGCGAACCTCACCACGCAGGTCCTCAAGAAGTTCGTGCTCGACCGCCCCGACCTCGGCTACGACTCGTGGGGCAACAGCCTTCCGAGCGGGCACACCACCGTCGCTGCGTCGGTGTCCGTGGCGCTGGTGCTCGCCGTCCCGCGCGGGGCACGCCCGCTCGTCGCGCTCTTCGGTGCCACGTACACGGTCGCGACCGGCATCTCGACGCTCGTCGGCCAGTGGCACCGGCCGAGCGACGTCATCGCCGCGATGCTCGTCGTGCTCGCGTGGGGCGCTCTCGTGTGCGCCTTCTCGTCCGAGTCCGCGCTCGATCCCCTGTCGGAACGCCCGGTGGTCCTCGAGAGCCCTCGTGACTACCAGATGCACTCGTCGTCGACCACGCTCGCCGTCGCGCTCCTTGCCGTCGTGGGTGTCGCAGCCGGTGCGATCGCCGGGTGGGCGCTCCTCGAGACTGCCTCCATCGTGTCCGGCGAGACGGCAGCCAGGGGGCGCTCCGGGTTCATCGCGTACGTCGGCGGAGCCGGCGGTGTCGCTGCGGTGACGGCCCTCGTGTTCGCCCTTCTGCTCGGCCTGCGGCAGGGGGTCGCCCGCCCCTGGCGTCGCCCGTCCCGGTGTGACGGGCATTCACAGAGGCCGTAGGCTGCCGAAGAACCCTTCGTCGTGCTCAGCTCGACCTCGTCATGGAAGCAGGCCTTGAATGTCCGCTGGTCGCAAACTCGTCATCGTGGAGTCGCCCGCCAAGGCGCGCACGATCGCCGGCTACCTCGGCGACGACTACGAGGTCGAGGCGAGCGTCGGGCACATCCGGGACCTCCCTCAGCCTTCCGACATGCCTGCGGAGATGAAGAAGGGCCCCTTCGGCAAGTTCGCGGTCAACGTGGACGACGGGTTCGAGCCGTACTACGAGGTCTACGCGGACAAGAAGAAGAAGGTCGCAGAGCTGAAAAAGGCGCTGAAGAGCGCCGACGAGCTCTACCTGGCCACTGATGAGGACCGCGAGGGCGAGGCCATCGCGTGGCACCTCCTCCAGGAGCTCAAGCCCAAGGTCCCCGTCAAGCGCATGGTCTTCCACGAGATCACCCGTGAAGCGATCCACCGCGCCTTGGAGAACACCCGAGAGCTCGACGAACGCCTCGTCGACGCCCAGGAGACCCGCCGCATCCTCGACCGCCTCTACGGCTACGAGGTGTCCCCGGTCCTGTGGCGCAAGGTCCGCCAGGGCCTGTCCGCCGGCCGGGTGCAGTCCGTCGCGACGCGCCTCGTCGTCGAGCGCGAGCGCGAGCGGATGGCCTTCGTCACGGCAGGCTACTGGGACGTGTCGGGTGAATTTACGACCGCCGCCGGACCCGACTCGGGGGAGTGGTTCACGGCCAAGCTCGTCCAGGTCGACGGCGCACGCGTCGCCTCCGGACGGGACTTCTCGGACGCCGGCGAGCTGAAGTCGCCGAAGGGCGTCGTCCACCTCGACGAGTCCGCCGCGCTCGCGCTCGTCACGGCGCTCGCGGACCAGCCGACGACGGTCCGCAGCCTCGAGACGAAGCCGTACACGCGTCGTCCTGCTGCCCCCTTCACCACCTCGACCTTGCAGCAGGAGGCGTCGCGCAAGCTGCGCATGTCCTCGCGCCAGGCGATGCGCACCGCGCAGTCCTTGTACGAGAACGGCTACATCACGTACATGCGTACGGACTCGCCGTCCTTGTCCGCTCAGGCGACGGACGCCGCACGCCGTCAGGCCGCCGAGCTCTACGGGCCCGAGTACGTCCCGGACTCGCCGCGCGTCTACTCGGCCAAGAACAAGGGCGCGCAGGAGGCCCACGAGGCGATCCGCCCCGCCGGAGACTCGTTCCGCACGCCGGCCCAGGTGTCGCGCGAGATCAGCGGCGACCAGTTCAAGCTCTACGAGCTCATCTGGAAGCGCACGGTCGCGTCGCAGATGGGTGACGCCCGGGGCTCGACCGCGTCGGTCCGCCTGGCCGTCCAGGCAGCGGCCGCCAGCGAGACCACCGAGGCCGTCTTCGCGGCGTCGGGAACGGTCATCACCTTCCGTGGCTTCCTCGCCGCGTACGAGGAAGGCCGCGACACGGAGCGCTACGGCGACGACACGAGCGCTGCCGACGAGGCCAAGGCGAAGAAGACCGAGGACGCACGCCTGCCCCAGATGTCCGAGGGCGACGCGCTGGACAGCCGCGACCTCGCAGCCGACGGTCACTCGACCTCGGCACCACCGCGATTCACCGAGGCGAGCCTCGTCAAGGCGCTCGAGGAGCGTGGCATCGGCCGACCGTCGACGTACGCGTCGACGATCTCGGTCATCCAGGACCGCGGCTACGTGCTCAACCGTGGGCAGGCGCTCGTCCCGAGCTGGCTCGCGTTCGCTGTCGTCCGGCTCCTCGAGGAGCACTTCAGCCAGCTCGTCGACTACGACTTCACCGCAGGGATGGAAGCGGACCTCGACGCGATCGCGGCGGGCGACAAGGAGCGCGTCGCCTGGCTCACGAACTTCTACTTCGGCGACCCGGCCGCAGGCGCGGACGGCGAAGGGCTCCACCAGCTCGTCGAAGACCTCGGTGACATCGACGCACGCGAGATCAACTCGATCGCGATCGGTGAAGGCATCACGCTGCGCGTCGGACGCTACGGGCCCTACATCGAGGACACGGCAGCCGAGGTCAAGGAGGGTGAGACCCCGCCGCGCGCCTCGGTGCCCGACGAGGTCGCTCCGGACGAGCTGACCGTCGCGAAGGCGCGGGAGCTCCTCGCGACGCAGGGCGACGGCGACACCGTGCTCGGTGAGGACCCAGCGACAGGGACGACGATCGTCGCGAAGGCCGGACGCTACGGCCCGTACGTCACGGAGGTGCTGCCCGAGCCCGAGTTCGAGGCCGGGCTCTCGGCGGCTGCGCTCAAGCGCGCCAAGGCTGCGCTGCCCAAGCCGCGGACCGCGTCGCTGCTCAAGACGATGGCTGTGCAGACGGTGACGCTCGACGACGCGCTCATGCTGCTCTCGCTCCCGCGCGTCGTGGGGACCGACCCGGAGTCGGGGGTCGAGATCACAGCCCAGAACGGTCGCTACGGCCCGTACCTCAAGCGGGGGACCGACTCGCGCACGCTCCCGAGCGAAGAGTCGATGTTCACCGTGACGCTCGCTGAGGCGCTCGAGATCTACGCGCAGCCCAAGCGTGGCCGCGGTGCGACCGCTGCGCCCCCGCTCAAGGAGCTGGGCGAGGACCCGACGTCCGGCAAGCCCATCGTCATCAAGGAGGGCCGCTTCGGCGCGTACGTCACTGACGGCACGACGAACCGCACGCTCCCGAAGGACGTGACGATCGAGGGGATGACGCACGAGCAGGCCGTGGACCTCCTGGCGGAGAAGCGTGCCAAGGGCCCGGTGAAGCGGACGACGACGAAGGCTGCCGCGAAGAAGGCACCAGCGAAGAAGGCCCCGGCGAAGGCGACGGCTGCGAAGACCACCGCGGCCAAGACCACCGCAACCACGACGACTGCGGCCAAGACGACCGCCGCGAAGAAGCCCGCTGCCAAGAAGCCTGCGGCGAAGAAGCCGGCTCCGGAGAAGCCCTCGGCCTAGCTCCCAGCACGCAGCCGTGGTCTCCCGTGACGGCTCGTCGGCGACATCGGCTAGCGTGGATGCATGACTGAGAGCAGCGTCGCCCAGAATGCCCAGAACGTCCCCGCGTCACCTGCCCCGCTCGAGGCTCCGTCCATCCGGTGGGGCATCCTCGGGGCGGGGGGCATCGCCAGCTCCTTCGCGCACGCGGTGACCACCGAGACCTCGTCCCACGTCGTCGCGATCGGGTCGCGCGATCCTCAGCGCGCTCGCACGTTCGCCGACACGAACCTCGGCGAGGATGCGGCCGGCGTGCGCATCCACGCGACCTATGAGGCGCTCGTCGCCGACCCGGAGATCGACGCGGTCTACGTCGCGACGCCGCACTCGCACCACCACGAGCACGCGCTCCTCGCTATCCGTGCGGGTAAGAACGTCCTCGTCGAGAAGGCGTTCACCCGCAACGAGGCGGAGGCCGAGGAGGTCTTCGCGGCGGCCCGCGAGCAGGGCGTCTTCGTCATGGAAGCGATGTGGACGCGGTTCTTGCCGCACGTGGCTGCGCTGCGCGCCGTGATCGCCCGCGGTGACATCGGTGACGTCGTCTCGCTCGCTGCCGACCACGGTCAGTTCTTCGACGTCCCGGTCGAGCACCGGCTCGTCAACCGTGACCTCGCGGGCGGGGCGCTCCTGGACCTCGGCGTCTACCCGGTCTCGTTCGCTCACGACATCCTCGGTGTGCCGGCGTCGATCACGGCTGTCGGCCAGCTGACGGAGACCGGCGTCGACGGCCAGATCTCGATGATCTTCGACTACCCGGGCAACGTCCAGGCGCTCTTGCACACCACGCTGTGGGCCAAGACTCCGACGACAGCGACGATCTCCGGCACGCGCGGGCGCATCGAGGTCGACGGGAACTTCTACGTACCGACCTCCTTCCGGGTCATCGGGCTCGACGGCTCGACGCTCACGTACGAGCGTCCCTCGATCACGGGGCTCGAGTTCGAAGCCGCGGAGGTCGCCCGCCGGATCACGGCAGGTCAGACGGAGTCGGAGCGCATGTCGTGGCAGGGCACGCTCGAGGTGCTGCGGTCGATGGACGAGATCCGCCGGCAGATCGGTCTGGTCTACCCGGGGGAGAGCACGCCGCGATGACCGCACAGGCTGGCGCGACGACGATGCTCACCGGCGCGGTCGCTGACCCGATGGAGGCGCCCGCGCTGCGGTGGGGTGTGCTCGGAGCCGGATACATCGGCGGCTCGTTCGCCGACGCCGTCACGCGCTACACGGCGGGGACCGTCATCGCGGCAGGCTCGCGCGACGTCGCGAAGGCCGTGCGGTTCGCCGCCGAGCACGGTATCGAGCGGGCGTACGGCTCGTACGAGGAGCTCGTGACGGACCCGGACGTCGACGTCGTCTACGTCGCGACCCCGCACTCGCACCACCGCCAGCACGCACGGCTCGCCATCGGTGCAGGCAAGCACGTCCTCGTCGAGAAGGCGTTCACGCGCAACGCGAGCGAAGCGCGCCAGGTCGTCGACGCGGCGCGCGGTGCCGGGGTCTTCTGCATGGAGGCGATGATGACGCGGCACCTGCCGCACGTCGCGGCGCTGCGCGACGTCGTCGCCCGCGGTGACATCGGCGAGGTGCGCGAGCTGCGTGCGGGCTTCGACATCTCCGGACCGTTCGACGCCGAGCACCGGATGTACCGTCCGGAGCTTGCCGGCGGCGTGCTGCTCGACCTGGGGATCTATCCGCTGTCGTTCGCGGTGGATCTGCTCGGGCTCCCGGACGAGGTGCGCGCGACGGGCCTCCTCGCCCCGACGGGCGTCGACGTCCACGACGCGATCGTCCTGCGGTACGGCAACGAGGCGCTCGCCTCGCTGTCGACGACGGTCCGGGCAGCGTCCCCCTCCGTGGCCACGATCATCGGCTCCGAAGGACGGATCGACGTCGTGGAGAGGTACTTCGAGCCGACGACCTTCACCGTGACGAGCGCGTCCGGCACGGTCGAAGAGTACGACGGTCGTCCTCGTGACGCCGACGGGCAGCTCGTCGGCGAGGGCAAGCAGTTCGAGGCAGCCGAGGTCGCTCGGTGCATCGCGGAAGGGCTCACCGAGAGCCCGCGGATGACGCTCGACGAGACGGTCGCGCTCATGGAGATCATGGACGACGTCCGCGCGCAGATCGGTGTCGTCTACCCCGACGAGTGACGCCCGGGACGGTGGTTCAGGCGCTGGCCGGCGGCACCGCGGGGGTGTCGTCTGTGGTGCTGACTGTGCTGTCGTCGACGGGCACCGCGACGACGTAGCTGTGCCCGTCGGGTCCGACGACGCGGGTGAGCTCGGTCCGCAGGGTGCTGTCACGCTGCTGCTCGGCCGCGTTCGCGGGGCGCACGGGTGTCGTCGAGTCGCCGATCTGGGCTGGTCCGAAGATCGGCAGGAGGCCTTCGGTCAGACGCATCCCGCGGGACGTGCGGCTCGTGCTCTTGGGCTTGCGACCGAGCATGGGGGCCTCCTACGTAGGTTGTGTGCGGCTCGCGGCGGTGCGAGGAGCATGGTCCACCCAGCATACGGAGCCTTGCGTGCGTCAGGACGGGACGACCAGCCTGCCAAGTGACCGGCCGCCTGCGCAGGATCCGCTAGACGTCGAGGATCGTCAGCGTGCCGTCGTCGGCGACGCGGACCGTGAAGGACGCGACGCTCGAGGCGTGCGCGTCGGCGTCCAGCGTCTCGAGCGTGTGCGTCCCGCTGACGGCGAGCGTCGCGCAGCCTGCGGCGCGACCAGAGGCGAGGCCGGCGGGCGCGTCCTCGACGACGAGGCAGCGAGAAGGATCGAGACCGAGCCGGGCTGCACCGAGCGCGAAGGGCTCGGGGTCGGGCTTGCCGTTCTGGACGTCGTCGGCGGTGACGACGACGTCGGGGACAGCGAGACCGGTGGCCGTGATGCGGGCGTGGGCCAGGTCGCGTGTGCAGGACGTGACGATCGCGACGCCGGCGGCAGGGAGCAGGTCGAGCAGCTCGGCGGCGCCCGGCAGGAGGAGCACGCCGTCGACGTCGCTGACCTCGATCTCGGTGATCCGGGCGAGCGCAGCGTCGACGGCGTCGGCGGGCAGGAGCCGCTCGATGAGCGTGCGTGCTGGTGTGCCGTGGGAGATGCGGAACGTCATCGCGTCGAACCCGTGCTCGCCGGCCCACCGCGACCAGCTCCGGTCGACGGCTGCGATGGAGCTGATGAGCGTCCCGTCCATGTCGAAGAGGATCGCGTCGAAGGTGCGTCCGGCGAACGCGGTTCCTGGGGTGAGCATGAGGCAACCCTATGTCGCCGCCCGCACGTAGGCTGAGCGCGTGAACCCACTCGATCCCGCCGGCATCTTCATCTCCTTCGAGGGCGGCGACGGTGTCGGCAAGTCGACCCAGTCCCGGCTGCTCGGCGAGTGGCTCCGCGAGGTGACAGGGCGCGTGGTGGTGTGGACCCGTGAGCCGGGGGGCACCGACCTCGGTCGCGTCCTGCGCCAGGAGGTCCTGCACGGTGACGACATGGACCCGCGCACCGAGGCGCTCCTCTACGCGGCCGACCGTGCGCACCATGTCGCGACGGTCGTCCGCCCGGCGCTGGAGCGTGGCGACGTGGTCATCACGGACCGCTATCTCGACTCGTCCGTGGCGTACCAGGCGGGTGGTCGCTCCCTGGCCGCCGACGAGGTCGAGCGGCTCTCGCTCTGGGCGGTCGAGGACCTGCTGCCCCACCTGACGATCTTGCTCGACCTCGATCCGACGGTCGGGGCCGCACGGCTGACGGACGCACCGGACCGTCTCGAGCGTGCGGGGGACGAGTTCCACCTGCGCACCCGCCAGGCGTTCCTCGACCGGTCGGCGCAGGACCCGGCGCGATGGCTCGTCCTCGATGCCTCGGGCACCCAGGAGGACATCCACGACGCGATCCGGGCAGCGGTCGTCACACGGCTCGGAGACGCCCTGGGTGTCGCCGACGGCGCGTCGCTCGGCGAGCGAGAGGTGGGCTGAGTGAGCGTCTGGGACGACGTCGTCGGGCAAGATGCTGCGATCGCGACGCTGCGCGGCGCGATCGACGACCCGGGTGCGATGACCCACGCGTGGCTGCTCACGGGGCCGCCCGGGTCTGGGCGGTCGAACGCCGCACGAGCCTTCGCGGCGGCGCTCCAGTGCGAGCGTGGCGGCTGCGGCGAGTGCCACGCGTGCACGACGACGCTCTCCGGGACGCACGCTGACCTCACGGTGGTCGCGACGGAGAAGGTGACCATCACGATCGACGAGGTGCGTTCGCTCATCGGTCTTGCGTCCCGGACGCCGTCGCAGGGCCGGTGGCGTGTGATCCTGATCGAGGACGCCGACCGCATGGCGGAGCGCACGTCGAACGTGCTCCTCAAGGCGATCGAGGAGCCGCCGCCCCGAACCGTGTGGCTGTTGTGCGCCCCGAGCCCGCAGGACGTCATGGTGACCATCCGGTCCCGGTGCCGTGGCGTGTCGCTGCGGGTGCCGCCGGTCGAGGCGGTCGCGGCGCTGCTCGAGTCTCGTGACGGCATCGCGCCCGAGGTGGCCGTCGCGGCGGCGCGTGCCGCACAGTCGCACATCGGTCTTGCCCGGCGTCTCGCCCGCGACGCAGGCGCGCGCGAACGCCGCACGTCGGTTCTCGCGATCGCCCGGAGCATCCGTGGTGTGCCCGACGCGGTGATCGCCGCGGGCGAGCTCGTCGAGGTGGCGCAGGCGGAGGCGAAGGCCGCGACCGAGGAGCGGGACGGGGACGAGAAGGCGGCGCTCTTGCGTGCGCTCGGCGCGGAGCCGGGCAAGAGCCTGGCGCCGGCGCTCCGGTCGCAGGTGAAGCAGCTCGAAGACGACCAGAAGCGCCGGGCGACCCGACGGCAGCGTGACGTGCTCGACCGCGCGATGATCGACCTGCTCTCGCTCTACCGGGACGTCCTCGTCGTCCAGCTCGGCGCGACGGTCGACCTCGTCAACGTCGAGCTGACCGAGACGGTGCAGACGCTCGCGGAGGAGTCGAGCCCCGAGGTGACGGTCCGGCGCATGGACGCGATCGGCGTCGCACGCACCCGACTCGCGGGCAACGTCTCGCCGGTCTTGGCGCTCGAGGCGATGGCGATCGCGCTCCGTCCGCAGGGGTGATCCCCGGGCTGAGGACACCATGGATCGAGGTATCCATGGTGTCGGGTGTCGATCACCAGGTTCATTGACTAGTTTTAGTCCCGTGATCTCCGCCTCGAACGACCTGCCTGTGCGCGCTGCACTCTTTTCTCGTCGCCGGACGGCCGGCCCGCAGGGCTGGGTACGGTTCGCGACGGTGCTCGCGGGGGCCTCGCTCGTGCTCGCCGGGTGCTCGTCTCCTGGTTCCAAGACGCAGTCGACCGTGGACGGCCCGTCGGCGTCCGGCTCGACGAGCGCTCCGGAGGAGGACGTGGCTGCGGACCTCGTCGAGTTCTACGACCAGGACGTGGACTGGGCGGAGTGCGGCTCGACCTTCGAGTGCGCGGACGTCTCCGTGCCGCTCGACTGGGACGCCCCGAGCGACGGCGCGATCACCGTGGGGGTGCGGCGTCACCTCGCGGACGGCGTGAAGATGGGCACGGTCCTCATCAACCCGGGCGGACCGGGAGGGTCGGGTGTCAACTTCGTCGGGTACGCGCCGTTCATCTTCGGTGACGCGCTCTTGGAGAGCTACGACATCCTCGGTTTCGACCCGCGCGGTGTCGGCGAGTCGAGCCCGGTCACGTGCCTGACGGACGAGGAGAAGGACGTCTACAACGCGAAGTCCTACGTTCCGGACGACGCGGGGCTCGCTGCCATGGAGGCGGACTCGACCTACATCGCCGGGCGGTGCGCTGAGGAGACCGGGGACGTGCTCGGCGAGGTCGACACCCAGAGCTCGGCTCGTGACATGGACGTCATCCGTGCTGTCGTCGGTGACGCCCAGCTCAACTACCTGGGCTTCTCGTACGGGACCCAGCTCGGTGCGACGTACGCGGGGATCTATCCGGCGAAGGTGGGTCGCATGGTGCTCGACGGTGCGATCGACCTGCGGCTGAGCGTCCAGGAGCAGAGCCTCCAGCAGGCTGTCGGTTTCGAGAACGCGCTGACGGCGTACGTGGAGGACTGCCAGGCGGGGAGCGGCTGCCCTCTGACGGGGACGGCGACGGACGGCAAGGCGCAGGTGAAGACGCTGCTCGACGGGTTGCTGGCGAACCCGATGCCGACTGACGACTCGGAGCGCCCGCTGACCCAGACGCTCGCTTTCTACGGCATCGCGCAGCCGTTGTACGCGCAGTCGATGTGGCCGCTGCTGACGACCGCGCTCGAGGCGGCGATCGTGGCCGGTGACGGTTCGGAGCTCCTCGAGAGCGCGGACTCCTACAACTCTCGTGAGCCTGACGGGACGTACTCCGACAACCAGGGCGAGGCGTTCCGGGCGATCGGGTGTCTTGATGCGCGGGGCGAGACGGACCGCGCGACGATGGACGCGGAGTATGCGGCGATCGTCGCTGCGGCGCCCACGATGGGCACGTTCTTCGGCTATGGCGGTCTCGGGTGCAAGAACTGGCCCTACCCCGAGGTGGCACAGGACTTCGATCTCGCGGCGACGGGCGCGGCCCCGATCGTCGTCATCGGCACGACGAACGATCCGGCCACGCCGTACGTCTGGGCTCAGGGCCTCGCGGAGCAGCTGGAGTCCGGTGTCCTCGTGACGTACGAGGGTGAGGGGCACACGGCCTACGGCCGCTCGAACAGCTGCATCATCGATGCTGTGGACGGGTACTTCGTCGACGGGGCGGTGCCGGACGACGGCCTCATGTGCTGATCTTCCGTGCACGGAGAGCCCGGCGGTGAGCGCCTGACGTGGGCCGACCACGTCGGCGTGACGTGGTTCACGTGCTCTTCTGTCCCTTCGTTTTGCTGTGGAGGCCATCCGGTCGGTACAGTAGGCGCGGTTCTTCACTTGGGTCTGTGACTCGCTCCGCGCCCAGGAGAAGCCGGCCGCCTTAGCTCAGTCGGTAGAGCGTCTCACTCGTAATGAGAAGGTCAACAGTTCGATTCTGTTAGGCGGCTCAGCAGAACGCAGGCTCGTCCCCAGCACCACGTGGGGGACGGGCCTTCGTCGTTCGTGGACCGGGCCATCGCGCGGAGCCTTCGTGTCCTGTCCGTTGCCGTACCTCGACGACTCGTCGCGCGAAGATCAGGGGCGCCATCGGGGACATCCCCGATGTCATGGTCTGCCACGATCCGTAGCGTGGTCGGTATGGAAACGACGAAGCGAACCCTGTCCCGTCCCCGCCGCGGCGCGATGATCGCCGGTGTGTGCGCCGGTCTCGGCCGGCACTTCGACATGAGCCCGACGACGGTCCGGCTCCTCGCTGTCGCGTCGTGCCTGCTCCCGGGGCCTCAGGTCGTGGCCTATGTGATCTTGTGGATCGCGATCCCGCGCGACCGGACCTGAGCTCGCTGGCGCACCTGACCAGGTCGTGGCGGGATGCGGTTACCCGCCGGCCCTCGCTCGAACAGAGCGCGAGGTCGTCGGAGTGCATACCTGATCGGCCTGGATCTTGGCACATACATCACAAAATACCTGCTCGTCGGCGTGTCGTTGTGGAAAATTCCTGTGCTCTGGCGGTTCAGCAGTGTGATCCACGGTAAGTTTGACACCATGCAATCGACAGTGAGCCTCCATATTCCAACCACCGAGGACGATGCGCAACGCGTCCTCAACCGCCTCAAGCTCAAGGCCAACACGGGCCTCGGCCCGGACATCCGCTACGTCGACGCCAACCGCAAGGGGACGAACGACGAGACCGCCGTCGTCGTCCGCATGAACGTCGAGGCGCTGGATCCGAGCAAGGACGAGCTCGAAGGGTTCGTCAGCGCCCTCGAGGCCGTCATGAAGAACGGCAGCGGCGTGAAGTTCGGGAAGATCACCGTCCTGGGCGTCAACCCGCTCTGAGCAGTACCGACCGACCGACCGGTCGCGAGCCTCTGAACGGCTCGTGAGGCGCGCGGCGCCGCTGACGGCCGTGGCTCAAGAAGCCGGGCCACCGTCGACAGTCCTGGCAGCGCTGCCAGGCGAGCGTGCGTCGCGCTGAGAGGCCTCGCTGAGGGCTACCGCACAGAGCGGATCGATGCGGAGAGCAGCCCGGCGACCGTCATCACGCCCAGGGCTCCGAGCACCATGAAGAGCGGCACCGTCCAGCCTCCCACGGCGGAGTGGACGGCACCGAGGGCAAAAGGTCCTACGGCCGCGGCGGCGTAGCCGACGGCCTGCACCATCGCTGACATCCGGCGGGCGTCGCCCTGGTTCGCGGAGTGGTGGACCACGAGCGTGAAGATCACGGTGAAGTTCCCGCCTTGCGCGACCCCGGCGCACAGCGCCCACAGCGGCCACAGCGTCGGGGCGAGGAGCAGGCCGGCCGGGAGCGCCAGCCACAGGACGCTCATCCCGGCGAACACGGTGCGCAGAGACGCCTTTCGCGCAACGAGGAGGGGGACGCCGATGCCTCCGACGATCCCTGCGAGCTGGAAGAGCGACGCGCCGCCGCCTGCTCCTTCGATGCTCAGGCCCTTGAGGTCTCCCAGGATGGTGGGCAGCCAGGTCGTCACGGCGTAGTACGAGAACGCCTGGCCGGCGAACGTGAGGGTGAGGAACCAGGCGATCGGGCGCCGCCAGACCTTCCCGCCGGTGGACTCGGACACGAGGACGACGGGTGCGGACGTCTGCCCGGCGGTCGCCCTGCGCCACAGCACCCCGGCCGCGACCATGAGCAGCGACCACGCGACGAGCGCCCAGCGCCACCCGAACGCTGAGGCCAGCGGGGCCGTGAGCAGGGTGGTGAGCACGGATCCGAGGTTGAGCGCGGCCGTGTACATCCCGGTGACGGCGCCTGCGCGGTGGGCGAAGTCGCGGGCGATGATGACGGGCACCGCGACGTTGCCCACGGTGATGCCCAGCCCGATGAGGACCGTGCCGGCGACGGCGGTCTCGATCCCGCCCGCCGAGCGGAGCGCCGTCCCGGAGAACACGACGAGCAGCGAGAGCGCCACCGCCCTCTCGAGCCCTGCGCGAGCGATGAGGAGCGATGCGAACGGTGCCGCGAGCGCGAAGCACAGGACCGGTATCCCGGTGAGCAGCCCGACGGTCTCGGGGCGGACGCCGAGCGCGGCGGCGACCGTGTCGACGACGGGGGCGAGCGCCACGATCGGGCCGCGGAGGTTGAGCGCGTAGAGGAGGACTGCTGCGAGCAGGAGGCCTGCGGCGCTGGCCGAGCGTGCGTGGGTGGTGATGTGGTGGCCTTCCTTGGGAACGGACTCCCTGAGGCTAGCCAACCCATAGCGGTCCGTCGTCGTGGACGCGCACACCGAGACGACGCGTCGTGATCAGATCGTCACCTGGCTCGCTGCAAGGCGGCGCGGGTCCGCGACACAGTGGGGGTAGGACGAACAGGCCCACGACCTCTGGAGATCGACGTGACACAGCCCGCCGCGACAGGGCCGGACCGGGGAGAGCCGTGGTTCGAGGACCTCTTCCGTGCGCACGCGACGACCGTCTTTCGATATGTCTCTCGTCGTGCTGGACGCGACGAGGCGGAGGATCTCGCTGCTGAGACGTTCGCGGTCGCGTGGCGCAGGCGTGCGGACGTCCCGGAGGGGCACGAGCTGCCGTGGCTGTACCGGACGGCGGGCTTTCTCGTGGCCAACCATCACCGCAAGGGCCGTCCGACACCGGTCGAGACGCTCCCGGACGAGGCCGACCGGAGCTCCGTCGAGCATGTCGTCGTCTCGGACCTCGAGGTCAGAGCGGTGTTCGCGACCCTGAGCCTCCGGGACCGGCAGGTGCTGCTCCTGGCAGCATGGGAGGGGTTGCGGGGTGACGGTCTCGCCGAGGCGCTCGGGATCTCTCGGGGCGGTGCCGATGCCGCGCTCTCTCGGGCGCGTGCACGCTTGCGCGACGCCTGGCAGGACGCTGACCGTGACCCGGGCTCTGGCACCGTCCCGGGGACGGGGGCCTTGCCGGACGCAAGGTCGCAGGGGTCCGCGACACAGACGGGGTAGCGGGTCCGGACGAGGATCCCTCACTCTGACCCTCAGCAGGAGGACATGATGAAGACCACCGATGGCGCAGACGCCCGTGACGAGCACCTCTCTGACGCGGCGTTCGAGCGCTTGCGTGCGGCGGACCCGGGTCTGGGGGCGGAGCCTGACCTCGTCGGGCTCCGGGCGAAGGTCGCGGCAGCGGTCGACGCGCAGCCGTCTGGTGAGGTCGCGCCGGACCCGCAGGCTCTCCCTGTCGTGGACCGTCCTGCTGTGGTCGACCTGGCTGCTGTGCGCCGCCGGCGCAGCGCGCGCTGGTTCCAGCTCGCGGCCGTCTCGGCTGGTGTGCTCGCTGTCGGCCTCGCGGGCTATGCGATCGGAGATCGCGGCGGCGCGGCGGTGCCGCTCGCCGAGGCGACCGTGGAGGCGACGCCCGCCCCCGGCCAGGCGCTCGGCGCGACCGGTTCGGCGCAGGAGCGTGCCGCGGGGCCCGAGGGCGCGTCGGTCGCGGCCGACAGGATGATCGCGCCCGGGTGGGGCACGCGGACGACCTTCGACTCGGTCGGTCTCGACGACGTCCCGACGACGCGTCACGCCTGGGCCTTCGACCCGGCGGCGGTCTTCTCGGACGCGACCCTCGCCCGGCTCGCGGCTGCGCTGGGCGTCTCGGGGGATCCCGAGCTGAGCTACGGGTCGTGGCGTGCGGGCCCGGCAGACTGGACGGCGCCTGTCGTCGAGCTGTCGTCGGACAGCCAGTCGTCCTTCTACTACTCCGACCCTGCGCTGGACCCGTGGTCCGAGGACAGGGCTGCGGCGGACGCGCCGACGACCGAGGCTGCGACGACGCTCCTCACCGACCTCATGACGAGCCTGGACGTGGACGTCGCCGGTTTCGAGATCGAGTCGCTCGACGAGATGCAGGCGTCCGGTACGCGGTCGGTGACCGCTCACCAGATGCTCGACGGCGAGCGGACGGGTGTGCGCTGGGACCTGACGGCGACGACCGAGGGCATCTACTCGGTCAGCGGTCAGCTCGCACCGCTCGTCGACCTGGGGGCGTATGACGTCGTGGGGGCGCAGACGGGGGTCGCACGCCTCGAGGATCCTCGCTTCGGTGCGTCGGGCGGCGACGTCATCGCCTATGCGCGTGGAGGCGAGGAGCTGCTGCTCGACGACCCTGCGGCCAGCGACCCTGCGGCCAGCGTGGAGATCGGTCCTGCGGACCCGGACGACCCTGCTGCGGTCCCTGCTCTCCCGGTGGCTCCGCAGCCGGGCGCCGCGCTCGCGTGGCCCGTGACGCACGTGACGATCACCGGGGCGTCGTTGGCGACGAGCGTCTTCTACCAGCCGGACGGGTCTGCGGTGCTCGTGCCGTCGTACACGTTCACGGACGGCAGCGGCGCTCAGTGGTCCACGGTCGGGATCGCTGACGCAGAGCTCGACTTCAGCCCGCTGGGCTGACCAGCCGGTCAGGTGTCGCGCTGCACTCCGCGGGAGAGGGCCTCGTGGAGTGCGACGCGGGTGGCGTCGATGAACGCTGACATCCAGCCGAGCTCGCACGCGATCCAGCGTCGGGCGACCGCGTCGACCGGGAAGATGGTCCCGCGGTAGAGGTCGTTGCGGACCGCGACGCTCGTGATCCGCGGGTCGACGGCGAGCATCCAGTGCGAGCCGGGAGACTGCGCGACGAGGATGTCGCCGAGGCAGATGCCCAGCGCGGTGATGACGTGGTTGGGGTTCCAGCGTGCGCCCTCGGGGGCGTCGTGCCAGGACTGGCAGTACGTGTCGAACAGGGTGGAGACGGACTCCAGGGAGGTGACGTCGGTGCCTGGTGACCGGAGGTGGAGCCGCAGCTCCTCCATCCAGACGAGGTCGACGGGCGTCGGTTCGCGGAGCTCCACACGGCCCTCCTGGGACGCTGCGATGCGGGCCTTCGTGGCGGCGCGATCAAGCTGATCGGCCTCTGGATCCCTCACCGGTTGCTTCATGTGGTGCTTATCGACCGCTGCGGCGCGTCCTATGAGGGGTCGTGGGCGAGTTCACCCTGTGAGGAGTCTGGGAGGTCGCCTGAGACAAGCGGGCGCGGCGCGGCTACGGTCGAGGGTGTCATCTCCGATCGACGAAGCGAGGATTCACATGGCTATCCGCACTGCGCGCACTGCATGGAACGGCACTCTCACCGAGGGGGGCGGTCAGGTCGAGCTCACGAGCTCGAAGGTCGGCACGTACGACGTCTCGTTCCCCAAGCGTGCAGCAGACGACGCCGGTGGCACGACGAGCCCTGAAGAGCTCATCGCCGCCGCGCACTCGTCCTGCTACGCGATGCAGCTGTCGGCGCTCGTGGGCGAGGCGGGCGGCACGCCGGTCGCGCTCGACGTCACAGCAGACGTGACGCTGGCACCGGACCCTGCGGGCGGGTTCCAGATCTCGGGCATCGCGCTGAGGGTCCGTGGTGAGGTCGAGGGTCTCGACGAGGCAGGCTTCCTCAAGGCGGCGCAGGACGCGAAGGCGACCTGCCCGGTGTCGAAGGCTCTGACGGGCACGACGATCACTCTGGACGCCGCGCTCGAGAGCTGAGGACTGCGCCGCCGCCGACGGCGCCGCCGACCGCACCGACAGGTGCGGGACGGACCGTCGGCGCACGAGAGGCCGGGCCGCAGGACGGGCCCGGCCTCTCGTGCGCCGGGGCGAGGTCAGGCCGTCGTGGTCGTCCGGGGGGCGGCGCTCGTGGCGGGGTCCGAGCCGAGGATCGCGGTGAGAGAGCCGATGAGGAGGTCGAGGAGCTCGTCTTGGGTGAGGGTGCCGCCGGCGAGCCAGGCCGCGGTGATGTTCTCGGCGAGGGCGACCCATCCGAGGGACAGCAGGGCGATGTGTCCGGACGTGTCGCCGAGCGATCGGCGGGCGACGCCGCTCGCCATCCGGTCGACGAGCACCGCCCGGGCGCGGGCGAGGATCACCTGGGTCTCGGGGTCGGCGCGCAGCGCTCCGCCCCAGATGTCGGTCCAGACCTCGCGCCGGGCGGTGACGGCGGTGATGAAGGCGTCGAGGATCGCGCGGGTCCGGTCGGCGGGCGGGAGGTCGTCGTGGGGCTGGGTCGCGGTGAGCAGGTCGTGGACGGCTGACGCGGCGACGGCTCGTTGGAGACCGACGACGGACCCGAAGTAGTGGAAGATCAGCGCCTTGGAGGCCCGTGCGTGGTGGGCGACGCCGCGTGCTGTCAGACCGTCGATCCCGTCGGCGTGCGCGAGGGTCTCGGCGACCTCGAGCAGGTCGCGACGGCGGTCGGCTGGCTCGAGCCTGGTGCGGGGTGTGTCGTGGCTCATGCCCTTAGTTGTACCAACCGTGTTGACCATCGGTCAACAGAGTCGTAGGTTACGTATTGACCCACAGTCAACACGAGGACCGATGACACCTACAGAACACGCGACCCCGGCTCGTCCGGACAGGATCGACCTGCGCGGGGTCCACGCCCGCGGACGACGAGACCAGATGCTCGACGACGTCAGCCTCCGCCTCGAAGCAGGCACCCGGATGCTCGCCGTCGGAGAACCGGGCCACGGACACACAGCGCTCGCCCTCGTCGTCGGTGGACGCCTCGTCCCCGACTCGGGCGACGTCCTCGTCAACGGGATGCCGGACCCCGCGCGCCTGCGTGCGTGCAGCGCCGTCGTCGACGTGCCCGGCGTCACCGAGCCCGACGAAGCGCTGACCGTCGCAGGCACCGCCGCGGAGACGCTCGCGCTCGCAGGCTGCCGCGCCACGCCACGGGCCGTCACCACCTGGCTCGCCGTGCACGGGCTCGCTCACGTCCGGACCGCACGCATCGACCAGATCGACGCGATCACCCGCACGTCCCTGCTCACCGCGCTCGCTGTGCAAGACCCGGCCGTGCGCTTCCTCGTCATCACGCTCCCCGAACGGCACGGAGGTGCTCCGAGCGAGTGGTGGGCTCTCGCCGCCGAGTACGCAGCGCTCGGCTACGGCGTGCTCGTCCAGTGCACCTCCGCCTCCGCGCACGTCCTGCGCGCAGCAGGCCTCCTCGACGACGCAACGGAGATCTTCTTGTGACCGCCCTCCGCCTCAGCCTCTCCGAGCTCCGACGCCTGAGCGCAGGCTTCCTGCCGCGCCTCGCGATCGTCGCGCTCGCGTTCATCCCCACGCTCTACGCGGGGCTCTACCTCTATGTCAACGCCGATCCCTACTCACGGCTCGGCGAGGTGCCGGCCGCACTCGTCGTCCAGGACGAGGGAGACAAGGGGGACGCCGTCGCGCAGACTCTCCTCGACGACGGCGGGTTCGGCTGGATCGAGACCGACGAGGCGGATGCCGAGGCAGGGGTACGGTCTGGCGCCTACGATGCCGCGCTCGTCATCGGGCCGACGTTCAGCTCCGACCTCGAGTCGTCGGGGGAGTTCACCCCGAGGCAGGCCAGCCTCACGCTCATCACCGACGACGCGAACAACTACCTGGCCCGCACCATCGCCGACCAGATCGTCGGCAAGGTGCGCGACTCGATCGCGAGCGAGGTCGGCACCGAGGCCGCAGCGCAGTTCCTCGACGGCTTCGGGGAGATCCGCTCGAACCTCTCGGACGCCGCCTCGGGTGCGACGACGCTCGCCACCGGGGCGTCCGACGCAGCGACGGGAGCCAGCACCCTCGCGACCGGTGCGACGAGCCTTGCGACGGGTGCGGGGACTGCAGCGACGGGTGCCTCCAGCCTCGCGACGGGTGCGGGGACTGCAGCGACGGGTGCCTCCAGCCTCGCGACGGGTGCGGGGACCGCAGCGACGGGTGCCTCCAGCCTCGCGACGGGTGCGGGGACCGCAGCGACCGGCGCTACCAGCCTCGCGACCGGGGCCAGCACCCTCGAGACAGGCGCGACAGCGCTCGCCACAGGCGCGACGACGCTCGAGACCGGGGCGACGAGCCTGAGCACAGGACTCGCGACCCTCACGACGTCCACCACCACGCTCCCCGCACAGGCGCAGACCCTCGCCGACGGTGCCTCGCAGGTGGCCGACGGCGTCGCGACGATCGCGACCTACGGGACGACCGCCGCCACGGAGGCCCAGACCGTCGTGGACAACCTCGACACGATCCGTGCAGACATCGCCGGCCGGCTCACCGCAGCAGGCCTCACCGAGGACCAGGTCACGACGGTCCTCACCGAGCTCGACACCGCCCGGCAGCCCGTCACCGACGCGGCGACCGCGCTGGACACCGCGTCGGACTCTCTCACCACGCTCTCCGCCGGTGCCGCACAGGTGAGCGACGGCGCCGCCTCCTTGGCCCTCGCCGCACCGCTTCTCGCACAAGGGATCGCCGACGCCTCGACGGGGGCCAGCCAGGTGGCCACGGGGGCGACCTCGCTCTCCGACGGTGCCGACTCGCTCGCGGCGGGGGCGACCTCGCTCTCCGACGGTGCCGACAGCCTCGCGACCGGGACGACCTCGCTCTCTGACGGTGCGGACTCGCTCGCGACCGGGACGCAGTCGCTCTCCGACGGTGCCGACTCCCTCGCGACCGGGACGCAGTCGCTCTCCGACGGCGCGGACTCCCTCGCGACCGGCACCCAGTCGCTCTCCGACGGCGCAACAGTGCTCGACGCCGGGGCCGCCAGCCTCGCCACCGGGACCTCGGAGCTGAGCGACGGCAGCGCAGACCTCCGCGACGCGCTCGCGAGCGGGGTCGAGGCGATCCCGCTGCTCGACTCGGCGACCCAGGCAGCGACAGCCAGCACCCTCGGCAACCCCGTCGTCGTCGAGAGCGAGGCGCTCTCTGCTGCTGGCACGTACGGTGCGGGGCTCGCTCCGTTCTTCCTGTCGCTCGCATCGTGGATCGGTGCGTACGTCGTGTTCCTCCTCGTACGGCCGCTGTCCCGCCGGGCGCTCGCGGCGAGCCGGCGGTCGTGGTGGACGAGCTGGGCGACGGCCCTCGGCGGATGGCTCACACCAGCCGTCATCGGGGTCGTGCAGATGGCGCTCATGTTCACGGTGGCGAAGTTCGCGCTCGACATCGACCCGGCCTACCCGTGGCTCACGGCGCTGTACCTGGTGCTCGTCTCGGCGACGTTCGTCGCGATCCTCCAGATGCTCAACGTCTGGCTCGGCGCGGTAGGGCAGTTCCTCGGGCTGGTCCTCATGCTCACCCAGCTCGTGACCGCCGGCGGCACGTTCCCGTGGCAGACGATCCCGGAGCCGTTGCGCTCGCTCCACCGGTTCTTGCCGATGAGCTACGGCGTCGACGGGCTGCGGCACCTTCTCTACGGAGGCGACCTCGGCCAGGTCGTCGGGGACGCGACGGTGCTGGCGGTCGTGCTCGTCGCGGCGCTGGCGCTGACGTCCGCGGCGGCCCGTCGCCAGCAGGTCTTCACCGCACGCGGCCTCCAGCCAGAGCTCGTGCTCTAGCGGGAGGCCGCGGGGTCGGGCTCGGTCCGGCTGGCGGGCGAGGCGTCAGTCGACGGTCACCGCCTCGAGCACGGGCAGCCGTGCGGCGCGGATCGCCGGCCACACCGCGGCGAAGATACCGACCACGACGGCGATGACGAGCATCGTCAGGAGCTCGCGCCACGGGATGGCGAGCTCGGTGAGGCCGGAGCCGGCGAACACGGTCGGCAGGCCGGCAGCGAGCGCGACGCCGACCGCAAGACCGACGACCGTCCCGAACAGCGCGGTGAGGATCGACTCGATCGTGATCGTCCCCGCGAGCTGGGCCCGGCCGAGACCGACGGCACGCATGAGGCCGATCTCCCGGGTCCGCTCGATGACGGACAGCGCGAGCGTGTTGACGATCCCGAGGATCGCGATGATGATCGACAGCCCCAGCAGCGCATAGAGGATGTTGAGGATCATCGTCACCTGGCCCGCGAGCTGGGTGATGAACTGCTCGTCGTCGAGGACGGACAGCACCACGTAGGGCTTGGCGGTCGCGGTGACCGCCGCCCGCAGGTCCGCTTCGTCGACCCCGTCGGCGCGCTTGAGGAGCAGGGTCTGGACCTGCTCTGCCACCTGCGGCTGGATCGTCTCGAAGAGGTCGAGCGGGACGACGACCGGTGCGTCCAGGGCCGTCGAGTCGATGATTGCACCGACGGGTGCCGTGAGCGTCCCGGACGAGGTGGTGAGCGTGAGCTCGTCGCCGACGGTCCACCCGGCGTCGGTGGCCGAGTCCTTGTTCACCGCGAGGGCACCGTCGAGCATCGAGCCGATGTCGCCCGAGACCTCCTCGGTGGTCCAGGACCGGCCGAAGGTGTCGGCAGGCATGCCGATGAGCGAGACGGTCTCGCCGCCGCCGCCGCCGTCGGGCGTCGTGCCGTCAGAGACGGCGGCCGTGCCGATCGCGAGCGCGTCCGCGGACGCGACCTCGGGGAGCGCGCTGATCTCGTCGACGGCGGCTGCGGGGAGGAAGAACGTCGCGGACTGGACCATGAGGTCGGCCTTCCACTCGTTCTCGACGACCGTTCGCACGGATGCTTGCGTCGAGGTGGCGAGCACCGACGCGGCACCGACGAGCGCCATCCCGATCATGAGCGCGCTCGCTGTGCTGGCGGTGCGTCGCGGGTTGCGCGTGACGTTGCCGCGGGCAAGCTTGCCGAGCGGGCGGACCAGCACGACGAACGGTGCTGCGAGGACTCCGAGCACGGCACGAGCCATGACGGGGGCGAGGAGCAGGACTCCGATGACGACCCCGACGGCGCCGATGCCGAGGAGCCTCCCGGTCCCGGCGTCTTCGTCGGCAGCAGCCTGGACGACTGCCATGACGACAGCGGCCGCACCGGCGACAGCGATGACGAGGCCGACGAGCCCGCGGACGACAAGCGACTTGCCCTGGCCGGGCGACTCGTCCCGCATGGCCTCGACGGGTGGCACGAGAGCCGCACGACGGGCGGGCAGCGCCGCCGAGGCGACGCTGACCACGAGCCCGACGAGGAGCGAGAGCACCACCATGGTGGTCGTCAGGGGGATCTCGCCGGAGAGGTCCATCCCCATGCGGGCGAAGAGCGCCTTGATGCCGGTGACGAGCCCGAGCCCACCGGCGATCCCGAGCACCCCTCCGAGGAGACCGACGACGGCGGCCTGGATGAGGATCGACGCGAAGACCTGGAACGGCGACGCTCCCACCGCGCGCAGGAGCGCGAACTCGCGCTGCCGCTGCCTCACGGTCATCGCAAAGGTGTTCGCGATGATGAACCCGCCGACGAACAGCGAGATCCCGGCGAAGATGAGGAGGAACGTCTCGACGAACCCGAGGATCCCGTCGATGTCGTCACGGGCTTCGTCGCGGACGACGTCTCCGGTGACGGTCTGGACCGAGCCTGCTGTCGCGACGCCGCTGATCGCGGTGTCGATGTCGGTGACGAGGTCGTCGGGGTCTACCCCGTCGGCGGCGAACACCGAGATGGTCGCTACGCGGCCGTCCGGGGCGTAGACGGACTCGGCGGTGCCTGCGTCGAGGAAGACGACGGTCGCACCGGCGAGCGACGTCTCGAGGTCGACGACCCCGGTGAGCGTCGCCTGGGTGAGCTCGCCTCCGACGATGAGCGTCGTGGTGTCACCGATAGACAGCCCGGACGCCTCGGCGCTCGTCACCTCGAGAGCGAACTCGGTCGCGTCGGTCGGCCCGGAGCCTTCGGCGAGGGTGATCGAGGGATCGTCGCTGTGGAATCCGACGGCGAAGCTCGGTGCGCCGGCCCCGGACGTGACGGCCGTTCCGTCCGCGCCGACGAGCGTGATCGGACCGGTGAAGTCGGCGAAGGCCTGCGCGACCCCGTCGACGCCGGTCACCGTGCTCACGAGGTCTGCGGGGACGAGGTTGCGGACCGTCCGGGTCCCGGCGCTGCTCTGGCTCGCCTGGTCAGGGTCGTCGGGGCCACGGAGGTAGACGTCGGCGCTGTAGCCGGCTTCGACGATCCCGTTGAACGTCGACGAGAGCATGTCCCGCAGCGCGAAGGTCCCGGCGACGAACGAGACGCCGAGCACGACCGCGAGGATGGAGAGACCGAGCCGGACGAGGTGCGCGCGGACGTTGCGGAGTGCGACGCGCAGCATCAGGCGGCCGCCTTGCGGTTGAGCGAGCCGAGGACCTCGAGGATCGCGTCAGGGGTGGGGTCGGTGATCTCGGCGACGATGGCACCGTCGGCGAGGAACAGCACCCGGTGGGCGTACGAGGCCGAGACGGGGTCGTGCGTGACCATGACGACGCTCTGGCCGAGGTCGTCGACCGAGGCGCGCAAGAACGAGAGGACCTCGCGCGACGAGACTGAGTCGAGGTTCCCGGTGGGTTCGTCGGCGAAGACGATGGACGGCTTGGACACGAGAGCCCGTGCGCACGCGACGCGCTGCTGCTGCCCGCCGGAGAGCTCGGACGGCCGGTGCTTGAGCCGGTCGGCGAGCCCGACGGCCGCGACGACAGCATCGAAGTGCGCCGTGTCGACTGGTTTGCGAGCGATGTCGAGCGGCAGGGTGATGTTCTCCGCTGCGGTGAGCGTCGGCACGAGGTTGAACGACTGGAAGATGAAGCCGAGCTGGGTGCGGCGCAGCTTGGTGAGGTTGCGCTGATTCATGCTGCTCACCGTCAGCCCGTCGACGACGACGGTGCCGGCGGTCGGGGTGTCGAGCCCCGCCATGCAGTGCATGAGGGTCGACTTCCCGGAACCGGAGGGGCCCATGATCGCTGTGAACTCGCCACGCGCGAAGTCGACGTCGACGCCCGCGAGGGCATGGACGGCGGTGGTGCCCTTGCCGTAGGTCTTGACGAGCCCGCGCGCGGTGGCGATGGCCCCGCCGACGTCGGGCTGGGAAGGGCTGGGGGCTGTAGGCACGGAGGCTCCGGTGGTGTGAGGACGGTGACGGGTGCTGGGCGCGACGTCGTCGTGCCCAGTCCATCATGACTACCGTGACCTCCGCCGGTCGATCGGGGACAACCCTGACATTCCCCTGATCCTTCGGGTGCGGTGCATCCTGCCGTGGGAGGATCGCGGCGTGAACGAGAGCACCGAGGTCCCGCCGCAGGTGAGCAGCTCGCCCCTGGGGCACGTGTCGGACGCACCGACGCTGGCGCACCCTCGTGGCGGGGCACCGGAGCCCGGGAGCCACGGCAGACCACAGGATGGGACGGGATCACCCGGTGCCTTCGACCTCGACGTCGCGGACCTGTTCGGCGGCCCGGGCACGGGGACCGAGGGCGAGGGCCAGGCCGAGGACCTCTCGGAGAAGCTCCGGCAGGCGTACTTCTGGGTGG
Organism: Sanguibacter antarcticus; assembly: GCF_002564005.1. Classification (NCBI taxonomy): domain Bacteria; kingdom Bacillati; phylum Actinomycetota; class Actinomycetes; order Micrococcales; family Sanguibacteraceae; genus Sanguibacter; species Sanguibacter antarcticus. The sequence goes on from NZ_PDJG01000001.1 coordinate 3,394,391, forward strand.
TCAACCACGCGATCATCTCGCCGCACTACGACGTGGAGTTCTCTGCCGGCCCGGCGACGCCAGAGACGAGCTACGTCCTCGGCGACTCGCGAGCGAGGCTGACCCTGCCGTCCGACCAGTCGTACTCGAGCTTCGTGCTGCTGCCGTTGCTGACGTTCGCGGTGCGCGGCCGCTGCCTGCTCGTCGGCGGTCCGGGCCGGGGCAAGACGGCGAGCGCGCTCCTCATGGGTGTGCTCGCGGGCTATCCGGTGCGAGACGTCCGCCGGGCGATGCAGCACGGCCACCCGCAGCTGACGGTCTCGGACCTCTTCGGCACCCCGCTGCCGAAGGACCTCGTGCAGGCGGACTCCCTCGCGGACGTCGGTGTCGCATGGCGGTCGTGGCTGGGCATGCGCGTGAAGATCATCGACGAGTACAACCGCATCCCGACGAGGACCCAGTCGGCACTGCTCACGGTGCTGGCCGACGGCTACGTCGAGGTGTTCGACCAGTTCTTCGAGACGGGCGAGTCGGCGTGGTACCTCACGGCGAACGACGACGCGGGCGGCGGGACGTACCAGGTGGTGGAGGCGCTGCGGGACCGTATCGACGTCGTGGTGCACGCTCTGCCCTTCAACAACCGCTTCCTCGGCGATCTCATCACCCGGGCCGAGCAGGGCATCCGTCCGGAGCAGGCGGTCCCTGAGCGGATCGTGTTCGACGACGCCGAGCACGGGCGCCTGCACCGGGAGGTGCTCGAGGTACGCATCGAGACCCCGGTGCGCCGACGCCTGGAGTTCTTCGCGAGCCAGCTCGAGCTCCTCGAGGGCTCGGCGTGGCAGTTCGAGTACCGGACGAAGGACACGGCGCGCCTGGCGGGGATCGACCCGCACGCGCTCGCGGCGGCGGACTCGGGCCGTGACCGGCTGAGCGACATCGGGTCGCAGACGCTCAACGGCTTGTCGGTGCGTGCCCTGCAGTCGCTCGTCGCGTACGCGAAGGCGATGGCGTACTTCCGTGGTCGTCCGACGGTGGGACTTGACGACCTGCGCGCGGTCCTGCCTTTCGTCTTGCACGACAAGCTGGTCCCGGACCAGCAGTCGCCGGTGTTCGACGACCCGGCCCGTGAGCCGTTGCGCTCCGACCGCGTCTCGTGGATCCGAGACATGTTCGACCAGGCGTGCCAGCAGTACGACGCGTACGGGCTCGACGCCTCGGACCCGGTCGGGGCGGTCCTCGATCAGGTCTCTGCGGGCCTGGACGGCCTGAGCGAGCCGGAGGTTCTCGCACGGATGGCGGAGATCGAACGGATCCTCAGCGGCTGGGCGGACGGTCGCAAGCTCCACGGCCACGTGTACGACGACGCGCTCGTGCTCAAGTACGCGCACCAGCGGTACACGAACTATCTCTCGTGGTTGCGATGGCAGCGGTGACGGCGTCTGCCCCGCCTGCTCTTCCGGCGTGGGAGGAGCGGCTCGCTGCCCAGCGGGGCACGCTCAACGGCATCGTGTCGGCTGCGCGCTCCGCGGGGGCACCGGTCGACGTGCTGTGGACAGCGATGCGCGAGGTGGGCTCGGCCCTGGAGCCGCTCCTTCGTGTCGTCTCGCCGGCGCAGGGCGATGTCGTGTGCCGGGTCGTGACCGAGCTCGTCGGCGACCTCGTGGTGCGCAGAGCGTGGCACGGACGTTCGGCGGAGAGGTGGGCGGTGCTGTCTCTGCTCCCGCATCTGCCGTGCGCGATGGGTCGCTCCCCGCGGACGGCGATCGAGGTCGTCGTGCAGGGCGCGGGCCGGATCAGCCGGGAGACGGATCTCGTGGCGTGGGGCGCACGCCTGGCTGCCGCTGACGCGTTCTTGGCCGACGACGACGCGCTGCGTGCGGGTGCTGCCGTCGCGGCGTGGCGCTCGGGGCTCGTGCGGGTCCGCAGCTCCGCGCTGACTGCGGCCCGGGGTCTCGACCCGGCACCTGGTGGCCTACCGGACGGCCGTGCCACGAGCGCGCTGCGTGCGCTGCTCGACCTTCCCACGGACGTCGACCCACGTGCCGTGCTCGCGGCGAACGTCGCGGCCCCGTTCGCGTGGCCTGGCGTCCCTCGGCAGGGGGCGTTCGCCACGTACGGCGGCTACCGTGCGTTCGGTGGACCGTGGACGGGACTCCCGGTCGTGGTCGGCGCGCTCGGCTCGCCGACACCGACATGGCGCGTGCTCGCCGACGGGATCGCCTGGGTGGTGATCGCTGACGTGCACGGGCACGTCGTTCTCCGCGAGCACACGGGGCCGGGGGAGCCGCCGCCGGTTCCCGCGGACAGCAGTGGCGTCGTCGGCGACACCGTTCGAGACATCGCCGGCGAGATCGCGCAGGCTGTCGCGTGGGAGGACGTGGTCACGGGTGCGGTCCCCGCAGCGCACCAGCCGGGACCTGCTGCCCCCACGACGAGCGCTGCACGGCAGCACGCTGCACGCCCGGTCCTCGTCTCGCGGGCGACGTCCTGCCGGCTCGACCTCGTCCTCGTCCCGTCTGTCGGCGAGCGGACGGGGCACGAGCTCTCGTGAACCGTCGCTGGGGTAAGAGTGCGCAGGCCAGAGCCGCCACGAGCGAAGAGATCGTCGAGCTCCGCGCCCGGTGGCAGGCGCGGTGGCCGGACGCCCTGCACGCGTGGGGCGCCTCCACCCGGCTGCACGCCCCGTCCTTGCGCGGACCGGAGAGCGGACCGTCCGACGTCGGCAGCTTTGCGTGGTTCAGCCTCGGTGACGTCGAGGTGAGCATCGACCTCGGCCAGGTGCTCGAGCGCGGTCTCGGGGAGCACGCGGTCGCGGTCCTCGCTCACGAGATCGGGCACCACGTCTGCTCGCCCGGGGACCTCCTCACCGCGGGCAGGCTCGCAGCGCAGGTCCGACTGGGGCTCGTCGACCTCGACGAGCACGTCGCTCTCGTCTCGAACCTCTGGAGCGACCTGCTCGTCAACGACCGGCTCCAGGTCCGGGCAGGCGTCGACCTGGCAGCTGTGTGGCGCACCCTCGGCCCTCCGCTCCCGACCGACCACGTGATGCGGCTCGTGCTGCGGACCGACGAGATCCTCTGGGCGCTCCCGGCCGGCTCGCTCGCGGGACCAGGCCCGCACCACGAGGCCGAGGCTGGCCTGCTCGCGCGCGTCGCGCGGGCGTACGCGGATGATCCCGTGGGCGGGGCCGGTGGCTTCGCCATGGTGCTCCGCCCTCTTCTCGTGCGCGACGAGCCGACGGGCGGCGGCAGCCGCTGGTGCGACCAGCACGAGCAGCCGGGAACCGCGGTCCCGGGGCTGGCCGACGACCAGAGCGCGGTCGAGGCGCCGGTCCACCCCGCGCTCGACCGCCGCGTGGTCGGCGCGATGGCCGACCTGCCACCGACCGCAGACGACGCGACGCCCGACAGCTCGCTGGACAGCTCGGACGCCGACGCGTCCACCTCCTCCCGCCCGTCCGCGGGCAGCACGCTCTCGCCAGCCGACTACGCGGCAGTCCTGCGCTCCCTCGGCACGACGACAGACCCGCGCGAAGCCGCCGCACAGTGGTACCGCGAGCACGCGCGCAAGCACCTCGTGCCGTTTCCTGTCCGTACCGTGCGGCGCTCGCAGGAGCCGCTCCTGGCGGGCTACGACGTGTGGGACGTGGGGGACGACCTCGCGGACCTCGACTGGACCGCGACGATGCTCGCCTCTCCGATCGTGCTCCCGGGCCTCACGACGGTCCAGCGCCGCTACGACACCGACGACGGCGGCGATCCTCAGCGCGTTCCCGTCGACCTCGACCTCTATCTGGACTCCTCGGGGTCAATGCCGGACCCCGCGGCGTCGGGCGCCCCGATCGCGCTCGCGGGCGCGATCCTCGCGCTCTCTGCGCTGCGCTCGGGGGCGCGGGTGCAGGCGACGACGTGGAGCGGCCCGCAGCAGGTCGCAGGCACGGGCGGCTTCACGCGGGACGCCGATGCTGTCTTGCGGGCGATCGTGGCGCACTTCGGCGGCGGGACGTCGTTCCCTGTCCAGGTCCTCGCCCAGACCCATCTGGGCGACGGGCGGCGCCCGGTCGGTGGCGGGCTGGGTGCCGCCCGTCGTGCGCGGCACATCGCGGTGATCTCGGACGACGGGGTGACGACGATGTTCACGGACGGGCAGTGGTTCCTTCCGGAGGGCTTCGACCCGCGCACGACGGTAGCGGCACGCGCTGTCGAGGCGGCGGGTGGTGGCGGGACGCTCGTCCTCAACACGAGCTCCGTCGAGCGCTACGTCGCGATGGCGCCCGGCTACGACGTCCACGGGGTGACGGACGCGCAGAGCCTGGTGACTTTCGCGCGGGACTTCGCCCGTCGGCTCTGGGGCCAGGACCGTCGCTCAGGACAGGAGACGCACGGATGAGCGCCCCCGCACCGGACGGCCTGCTGGACCGAGGCCGCGCGACGGTCGTGGGCCCGACGCTCGCGTCCGTCATGCAGCGCATCGCGCAGGCGCCACCAGACTGCGTCCTCGTTCCCGGGAGCACGGTGCCGTCCCGTGCGGCGCCTGTCCCCGCAGCCTCGGCCGACGCTGCGACAGGCGGCCGAGCACCTGAGCGCGGGAGGGTCGACGCGGCTGCGGTCGTGGCGGACGCGCTCGCTGTCGTCGCGCCGTCGACCCGGCAGAGCGCCTCCTTCCTCGCGGCGGTCCGCTCGCTGGTGACGGGAGCCGACCTGGTGTCTGCCGATCAGCGGGCACGGGCCGCGGTGCTCACCGTCTGGGTGCTGCTGGATCCTGGCGTGCACGCCACCGCGAACCTTGCGCACCTCGATGCGACCCTGGACGGACGCGCGGGCTGGGCCCTGTCGACGCTGTACACCGTCGGGGTCGCTCTCGCCCCGGCGCTCGACCCCGTCCAGTGGCCGACGACGAGCGCGACGCGCGAGGAGTCGGCGCGCGCGATCCTCCGGGCGAGCGGCCTCCATCCGGCGTACGAGACCGCGCAGAGCGCGGACGCACGCTGGCAGACGGTGAGCACGGCCATCCAGCGGCACGTGCTGGCGGAGCTCGCGGAAGAGGCCCGACGCGCTGAGGTCTTGGCACGCGAGCTGGCGCGCAAGCGTGCGCGCGAGGCAGCCGCACAGGTGAGCAATGTCTGAGCCCACGCCGGCCGGGGTCGCTTCCTCTGTCACGTCGGACGTGCTCCCGCAGGGCACCCTCGACGCTGCGCTGGGGGACTACGCCGCGGGTCAGGCGCTCGCGCTCACCGACGCCGAGCGCTGGCCCACGCTCTCGCACGAGGGCTTCGCGCGGCTCGCATCGGTGCGGGGGCACGGCGCAGCCCCGCTCTGGGTCCACGAGTGCGGCGACCGCCTCGACGGTGCAGACCACGAGCACCTGAGGCTCGTCGCAGGGGATCTCACCTCGAGAGCGTCCTTGCCTCAAGCCCCTGCGACGAGCGCGCCGCCCTGGCTCGCGTCGTTCCTCGCGCGCGTCCAGCGCACGGTCCCGCGCTACCGAGCGATCGCCAGGCACGACGGCCACCGAGAGAGGTCTCTCGCGGACTTCGCACCGGTGTCGCGCGAGGACCTCCGGCGCTCGATCGCGGACTTCGTCCCGGTGGACGTCCCGCTGGACCGCGTCCTCGAGGGCTCGAGCTCGGGGAGCACGGGGGCGGCGGTGGTCGTCCCGCTCCACCCGGTCTCGACCGCTGCCGAGGTCGTGATGTTCAGGCATCTCGCGGCGCGGGTCGGCGTCGAGTGGCGACCGGCCCCGGGGCGCCTGGCTCTCGCGAACGTCGTGGACCAACGGGCTGCGTTCACCTACGCCTCGATGCTCACGGCCCTGACTGCGGTCACAGGTCAGGCCGGCGCAGCGATGGCGAGGGTCAACCTGCACCCGTCTGCGTGGCGGGACGTCGCTGATCGGGCGGCGTTCTTGTCTGCGATGGACCCGCAGGTCATCAGCTCGTCACCGCTGGCGCTCCTCGCGCTGGTCGACCTCGGCCTGGACCTCTCGCCGATCGTGGTGTTCTCGGGTGCCACGCATCTGACGCCCGCGGCTCGCCTGCGCGTGGAGCGCGCGTGGGGCGCCCCGGTCGTGGACGTCTACGGAGCGCGGGAGGCGGGGCTCGTCGCGGTGGATCTCCGAGGCGGACGCGCTGTGTCTGAGCACGTCGTCCTCCCTCGTCGGGTCTACGTCGAGATCCTCGACGCGGCGGGCTGTCCCGTCCCGGACGGCGACCGCGGAGAGGTGACGGTCACGGTCGACGACAACCCGTACCTCCCGCTCGTCCGCTACCGGACAGGCGACATGGCTGCCGTGCGCCGAGCACCCGAGCCAGACGGGACCGTCAGCACGACGCTCCTCGGGCTCGAGGGGCGAGAGCCGCTCAGGCTCCTCACCGCAGCAGGGACGTGGGTGCCGTCGGTCGACGCGACGCAGGTGATCCAGGCCTATGGGGTCGCAGCCTGGCACCTCCACCAGACCTCGGACGGGTCGGTGCTCTTCGCTGCTCTCGTTCCCAGAGACGACGTGGGCAGAGAGTCGGCCCGAGACGCGGGACTGGCTGTGGAACGTCTCCTCGGAAGGCCCGTGGAGACGACGCCGGTGTACTGCGCGGAGGACCTCGAAGGAGGCGCGAAGCGACGGTTCTCCACGGATCTCGACACCGGTGGGGGAACGTGACCGCGGTCACGGGATGGTGGTTTGTGTTGTGGGTTGGTGGGGGGTAATGTTCTCGAAGTCAGCCCGGCAGGGAGGCACAGACACCACGGCGAAGTTCTTCGGAACTGGCGCGAAGTGGCTGGTCCCGGGGCTGAATCCTTTGTTCGAAGCGTGGTTCGGGTTCTGCTCGGGTTCGTGTAGGCTGGGAATCAATCCTCGTAAGTTGTTTGTTTCGCTCGATGAGAGCGGGGTTGACATCGTGTGGGGGTTGGGATAAGTTAGACAGGTTGCCCCGAGTACAGGCTGGAAGGTCTGGAATGGTGAGCGTCCGTTCTTTGAGAACTCAACAGTGTGCTTAATAGTCAATGCCAAGACCCTTCGCTTGGGTGTGGTTGGCTGCCTCGTTGTGGGGTGGTTGGTCATGTCTGGCGGAGTAAATTTGGTATGAATTGAAAACGCAAGTTTTCGGTTTGTAGCCTTGATTAATGGAGTGCCTCTTTGCAGGGGTGTTCCGCTTCGTATGGTTGTTGACCGGTCCTTTGGGGTTGGTTGATGTTAATACATTTACGGAGAGTTTGATCCTGGCTCAGGACGAACGCTGGCGGCGTGCTTAACACATGCAAGTCGAACGGTGATAGGGGAGCTTGCTTCTCTTGATCAGTGGCGAACGGGTGAGTAACACGTGAGTAACCTGCCCTTGACTCTGGGATAACTCCGGGAAACCGGGGCTAATACTGGATATGAAGCGCCCCGGCATCGGGTGTGCTTGGAAAGTTTTTCGGTCAAGGATGGACTCGCGGCCTATCAGCTTGTTGGCGGGGTAACGGCCCACCAAGGCGTCGACGGGTAGCCGGCCTGAGAGGGCGACCGGCCACACTGGGACTGAGACACGGCCCAGACTCCTACGGGAGGCAGCAGTGGGGAATATTGCACAATGGGCGAAAGCCTGATGCAGCGACGCCGCGTGAGGGATGAAGGCCTTCGGGTTGTAAACCTCTTTCAGTAGGGAAGAAGCGAAAGTGACGGTACCTGCAGAAGAAGCGCCGGCTAACTACGTGCCAGCAGCCGCGGTAATACGTAGGGCGCAAGCGTTGTCCGGAATTATTGGGCGTAAAGAGCTCGTAGGCGGTTTGTCGCGTCTGGTGTGAAAACTCAAGGCTCAACCTTGAGCTTGCATCGGGTACGGGCAGACTAGAGTGCGGTAGGGGTGACTGGAATTCCTGGTGTAGCGGTGGAATGCGCAGATATCAGGAGGAACACCGATGGCGAAGGCAGGTCACTGGGCCGCAACTGACGCTGAGGAGCGAAAGCATGGGGAGCGAACAGGATTAGATACCCTGGTAGTCCATGCCGTAAACGTTGGGCACTAGGTGTGGGGCTCATTCCACGAGTTCCGTGCCGCAGCAAACGCATTAAGTGCCCCGCCTGGGGAGTACGGCCGCAAGGCTAAAACTCAAAGGAATTGACGGGGGCCCGCACAAGCGGCGGAGCATGCGGATTAATTCGATGCAACGCGAAGAACCTTACCAAGGCTTGACATACACCGGAATCGGCCAGAGATGGTCGCGTCTTCGGACTGGTGTACAGGTGGTGCATGGTTGTCGTCAGCTCGTGTCGTGAGATGTTGGGTTAAGTCCCGCAACGAGCGCAACCCTCGTCCTATGTTGCCAGCACGTTATGGTGGGGACTCATAGGAGACTGCCGGGGTCAACTCGGAGGAAGGTGGGGATGACGTCAAATCATCATGCCCCTTATGTCTTGGGCTTCACGCATGCTACAATGGCCGGTACAAAGGGCTGCGATACCGCGAGGTGGAGCGAATCCCAAAAAGCCGGTCTCAGTTCGGATTGGGGTCTGCAACTCGACCCCATGAAGTCGGAGTCGCTAGTAATCGCAGATCAGCAACGCTGCGGTGAATACGTTCCCGGGCCTTGTACACACCGCCCGTCAAGTCACGAAAGTCGGTAACACCCGAAGCCGGTGGCCTAACCCCTTGTGGGACGGAGCCGTCGAAGGTGGGATTGGCGATTGGGACTAAGTCGTAACAAGGTAGCCGTACCGGAAGGTGCGGCTGGATCACCTCCTTTCTAAGGAGCTACACACTGGCATGCCCTGTATGCGTACCGGGTGTGTTCAGGTGGCCGCTTCCACACTCCGAATGAGGGTGTGGGCGGTTGCTCACGGGTGGAACATTGACTATGGATGCCGGCTTCGTTGCGGGTGGGAGTACGTTCGGGCCTTTGGGTTCGGATCGGAAACTGCTGGTGGTGGGGTGGGTGGACGCAAGCACACTGTTGGGTCCTGAGGGCACGGGCGCCGTATGGCGCTGGTGATCTTCGGGCCGTCGGACCTGCTGGTCGGTTTCCTGGTAACGGGGGATCGGGTGGTGATGAGGTCTGGTAGCTGACACGGGTCACCCTGAACCGGTCGAACCACGTGCATGCCTTCGGGTGTGTGGGTAGGCGTCGGTGTTGGGTGGGATCGTCCGTAGCTTGAGAACTGCACAGTGGACGCGAGCATCTTTGTAAGATCAAAGATTTATCTTTGTTCTCTGCAATTTTATTGTTGTCAAGTTTTTAAGGGCACAGGGTGGATGCCTTGGCACTAGGAGCCGATGAAGGACGTAGTAGCCTGCGATAAGCCTCGGGGAGTTGGCAAACGAACCGTGATCCGAGGATTTCCGAATGGGGAAACCCAGCTGGAGTCATGTCCAGTTACCCACACTTGAATATATAGGGTGTGTGGAGGGAACGTCGGGAAGTGAAACATCTCAGTACCGACAGGAAGAGATATTCCGTGAGTAGTGGCGAGCGAAAGCGGATGAGGCCAAACCGTTCATGTGTGATACCCGGCAGGGGTTGCATGGGCGGGGTTGTGGGACCTTTCAGATTGTTCTGCCGAACTTTCAGGGAGTCAGAAAGCCGCGTTATAGTCGAAGGGCATTGAAAGGCCCGGCGTAGAGGGTGTGACCCCCGTAGACGAAATGACGCGGCCTCCCGAAGGGGATCCCAAGTAGCACGGGGCCCGAGAAATCCCGTGTGAATCCGTGAAGACCACTTCATAAGCCTAAATACTACCTAGTGACCGATAGCGGACAAGTACCGTGAGGGAAAGGTGAAAAGTACCCCGGGAGGGGAGTGAAATAGTACCTGAAACCGTGTGCCTACAATCCGTTGGAGCCTCCCTAGCAGGGGTGACAGCGTGCCTTTTGAAGAATGAGCCTGCGAGTTAGTGCTCAGTGGCGAGGTTAACCCGTGTGGGGAAGCCGTAGCGAAAGCGAGTCTTAATAGGGCGAACATAGTCGCTGGGTCTAGACCCGAAGCGAAGTGATCTACCCATGGGCAGGTTGAAGCGCGGGTAAGACCGCGTGGAGGACCGAACCCACCAGGGTTGAAAACCTGGGGGATGACCTGTGGGTAGGGGTGAAAGGCCAATCAAACTTCGTGATAGCTGGTTCTCCCCGAAATGCATTTAGGTGCAGCGTCACGTGTTTCTTACCGGAGGTAGAGCTACTGGATGGCTAATGGGCCCTACAAGGTTACTGACGTCAGCCAAACTCCGAATGCCGGTAAGTGAGAGCGTGGCAGTGAGACCGTGGGGGATAAGCTCCATGGTCGAGAGGGAAACAGCCCAGACCACCAGCTAAGGCCCCTAAGCGTGTGCTAAGTGGGAAAGGATGTGGAGTTGCACAGACAACCAGGAGGTTGGCTTAGAAGCAGCCACCCTTGAAAGAGTGCGTAATAGCTCACTGGTCAAGTGATTCCGCGCCGACAATGTAGCGGGGCTCAAGTACACCGCCGAAGCTGTGGCATTCACATAATAACCAGGCCTTCGTGGTCCAGGTGTGTGGATGGGTAGGGGAGCGTCGTGTGGGCAGTGAAGTCGCGGAGTGATCCAGCGGTGGAGCCTACACGAGTGAGAATGCAGGCATGAGTAGCGAATGACGGGTGAGAAACCCGTCCGCCGAATGATCAAGGGTTCCAGGGCCAGGCTAATCCGCCCTGGGTAAGTCGGGACCTAAGGCGAGGCCGACAGGCGTAGTCGATGGACAAGGAGTTGATATTCTCCTACCGGCGAAGAACCGCCAATACCGACCCCGGTGATGCTAACCGCCCAAGCCTGGTCCACAGGCCCTTCGGGGCTGAGGACTCAGGGGAGCGCGGGACCCGAACCGGCATTAGGTAAGCGTATTAACAGGGGTGACGCAGGAAGGTAGCCCAGCGTGGCGATGGTTGTCCACGTCCAAGGTTGTAGGGAGAACAGTAGGCAAATCCGCTGTTCACATATCCTGAGAACTGATGGTGAGTCCGTATGGACGATGATTGGGTGATCCTATGCTGCCAAGAAAAGCCTCGGCGCGAGGTTCTAGCCGCCCGTACCCTAAACCGACTCAGGTGATCAGGTAGAGAATACTAAGGCGATCGAGAGAATCATGGTTAAGGAACTCGGCAAAATGCCCCCGTAACTTCGGGAGAAGGGGGGCCCGGAGCGTGAACCCACTAGCTGGGGGAGCGTGCAAGGGTCGCAGAGACCAGGGAGAAGCGACTGTTTACTAAAAACACAGGTCCGTGCGAAGTCGCAAGACGATGTATACGGACTGACGCCTGCCCGGTGCTGGAAGGTTAAGAGGACGGGTCAGCCGCAAGGCGAAGCTCAGAATTTAAGCCCCAGTAAACGGCGGTGGTAACTATAACCATCCTAAGGTAGCGAAATTCCTTGTCGGGTAAGTTCCGACCTGCACGAATGGCGTAACGACTTCTCCGCTGTCTCAACCGTGAACTCGGCGAAATTGCACTACGAGTAAAGATGCTCGTTACGCGCAGCAGGACGGAAAGACCCCGGGACCTTTACTATAGTTTGGTATTGGTGTTCGGTGCGGCTTGTGTAGGATAGGTGGGAGACTGTGAAGCATGCACGCCAGTGTGTGTGGAGTCAACGTTGAAATACCACTCTGGTCGCTCTGGATATCTAACCTCGGTCCGTAATCCGGATCAGGGACAGTGCCTGATGGGTAGTTTAACTGGGGCGGTTGCCTCCTAAAATGTAACGGAGGCGCTCAAAGGTTCCCTCAGCCTGGTTGGCAATCAGGTGTCGAGTGCAAGTGCACAAGGGAGCTTGACTGTGAGACTGACAAGTCGAGCAGGGACGAAAGTCGGAACTAGTGATCCGGCGGTGGCTTGTGGAAGCGCCGTCGCTCAACGGATAAAAGGTACCCCGGGGATAACAGGCTGATCTTGCCCAAGAGTCCATATCGACGGCATGGTTTGGCACCTCGATGTCGGCTCGTCGCATCCTGGGGCTGGAGTAGGTCCCAAGGGTTGGGCTGTTCGCCCATTAAAGCGGTACGCGAGCTGGGTTTAGAACGTCGTGAGACAGTTCGGTCCCTATCCGCTGCGCGCGCAGGAAACTTGAGAAGGGCTGTCCCTAGTACGAGAGGACCGGGACGGACGAACCTCTGGTGTGCCAGTTGTTCCGCCAGGAGCACGGCTGGTTGGCTACGTTCGGAAGGGATAACCGCTGAAAGCATCTAAGCGGGAAGCCTGCTTCGAGATGAGGTTTCCACGGGATTCGTCCCGAGAGGCTCCCAGTAGACCACTGGGTAGATAGGCCGGATGTGGAAGAGGGGACGAAAGACCCTCGGAGCTGACCGGTACTAATAAGCCGATAACTTGATAACACACAATAAAACTTGTGCTACGCGTCCACTGTGCGGTTCTCGGGAGACGGCCGAGAACCCGGCTTGAAAACCCAAAAGAGTTACGGCGGTCATAGCGTAGGGGAAACGCCCGGTCCCATTCCGAACCCGGAAGCTAAGCCCTCCAGCGCCGATGGTACTGCACGGGAGACTGTGTGGGAGAGTAGGACGCCGCCGGAACACCATTCACAAAGACCCACCCCCCCGGGGGTGGGTCTTTGTCGTACCCCCAGACAACACCACGGATATTCCGCGATCAAGGGACGACGACTCAAACAACGTGTCGTCCGTTCTCAGAGTGCGCGAGCCGAGACCGTCGGCTGGGACGGGTAGCTTCTGGTCAGGACCGTACGCCCGCCTGTGGCATCGGGGCTGTGATCGCTCGGGGCAGAGCGCAGACCTCGTCGATGAGGTCGACAGCGGCTGCAAGGCGCGCGTCCCTGTTGCCGCGCAGCTCGACCCACTGTGCACCTCCGCTCTCGGCCTGTGCGTTCAGCGCCGAACGGAACGCGACCTGCATCGACCGACGGATGTGCTCACCGTCGCGCATTCCGTCTTGAACGAACGGGATCTCGTCACCCGTCAGGAGATACAGGTCAGGGACCCTGGATGCCGCCAGCGCTTGGACCGACGGGGAAGGCCGGCCGACATACCGCTCGTGCCACAACGTCGTGGCCAGCACATCCGTGTCACAGACGACGAGAGGCAGCGAGCTCGTACGAGCGGCTTCGTCCTCGAGGCGGGCTTGTTCCCTCGCCACCAGGTCGAACTCCGCCGTGTGCCACGGTGCAGCAAGGCCCCCGGGACGAGTCTCCGACCACTCGCGGCCGAACTCGGGGACGAGCGGCAGACCATAGTGCGCCTGCAGGTCCTCGGCCAAGGTGGTGGTGCCTGTCGACTCGGCGCCGAGGATCACCACACGTCGAGCGAACCACGAGCGGACCGCGGCAGGCAGAGCCCACCAGTAGGCCTTCGGGTCGGCACGTACTGCTGTGCCTGAGACGTTCACTGCCTGCCGCTGCGGGTCGACCTGGACCCAGGTTGCGCGGACATGGCGGGCGAGCTCCTCCCCGTACCCGTCCGAGGTGAAGACCGCGTCGACCGGAGCGACGACCCCTTTCTCTCTGGAGTCGGCGGCGGTCAAGAGGTCCTTCATGATCGCGACGTGCGCGTCCCACGCACGGTCGCTCCTGTAGTCGACGGGTTCGTCATCGAGCCCGACGAGGACCCGCGCCTGCGGGACCTCTTCTCGTATCCATCGCGCGCGGAGATCCCCAGGGATGGATTCCTGGGACGAGACGAGGACCTGGACGGTGACGCGCTCGGAGCGCGACAGAGCAGTACGGACGAGATTGAGGTGGCCCGCATGAGGTGGGTAGAACTTTCCGACGACGAGCCCGTGCCTGAAACGCGAAGGATGCTCGGCCTGGCGGGAACCTGGGGCTGCGAGTGATGTCACACGCAGATTCTCCCGCAGTCCCCGACCGTCTGTGCGCTCCACCCAGTGAGCACGGTGGACGACACACCGTGCGCGTCCCCTACGGTGTGCATGTGTCCTATGTCGAAACGTCTGAAGATGACCGTCGCGGTCGAGCGCACCACGAGGTGCCCGACCCGCTGAGGAACGATGTCCGCCTGCTCGGAGGTCTGCTCGGAACCGTCCTGCGCGAGGCGGGCGGCGATGAGCTCCTCGCCGATGTCGAGCGCCTGCGTGAGCTGACCATCCGTGCCCACGACGACGAGGAGGAGGACGCGTCGTTCGCCGAGGCGCAGGCACTCGTCGAGACGTTCTCTCCCGAGCGTGCTGAGCAGGTCGCGCGAGCCTTCACCTGCTACTTCCACCTCGCCAACCTGGCGGAGGAGTACCACCGCGTCCGGGTCCTGCGGGAACGCGAGTCCACGCGTGACCCCGACGAGGTCGCGGGGGACGACTCGTTCGCCGCCGCGGTCACCGAGCTGACAGAGGAGATCGGTCGCGAAGCCACGCTCGAGCGGCTTCGGGCGCTCGAGTTCCGACCTGTCGTCACCGCTCACCCGACCGAAGCCCGACGTCGTGCGGTCTCCAGCGCGATCCGACGCATCTCGGCACTCGTCGCAGAGCGGGACGGCGCGCACGTCGGCGGCACCTCGCTCGCCGAGAACGAGCGCCGGCTCCTTGCGGAGATCGACGTGCTCTGGCGCACCTCGCCGCTGCGGGCAGCGAAACCGACGGTGGTCGACGAGATCCGCACCGTCATGGGCGTCTTCGACTCGACGTTCTTCGAGACGTTCCCCGAGGTCTACCGGCGCTTCGACGACTGGCTTCAGGGTGACCAGGCCGGCGCTCGAGCCCCGATCGTCCGTCCGTTCGTCCGGCTCGGCACATGGATCGGTGGCGACCGGGACGGGAACCCCAACGTCACCGCCGAGGTGACGCGTTCCGCAGCGCTCATCGCGTCCGAACACGTCCTGACCGCCCTCGAAGAGGCCGCGCGACGCACCGGCAACGCCTTGACGCTCGATGGCTCCGCGACCCCGGCCTCTGCCGACCTCGTGTCGTTGTGGCGCCGTCAGCGCGTCCTCTCGGAGCCGCTCACAGCCCGCATCGCGGGAGAGTCGCCCAACGAGCCGCACCGTCAGGTGCTGCTCGTCGTCGCCGAGCGGATCGCGGCGACCCGGCTCCGTGACGCGGACCTGGCGTATGCCGACGCAGCAGAGGCCGAAGCGGACCTGGTCGTCGTCCAGGAGTCGCTCGTGCAGGCTCGCGCTTCTCGGGCTGGGTACGGCGACCTCCAGAGGCTCATCTGGCAGGTGCAGACCTTCGGGTTCCACCTTGCGGAGCTCGAGGTCCGTCAGCACTCGATCGTTCACGAGCAGGCACTGGCGGACATCGCCGCGAACGGAATCGACGGTCCGCTGGCCGAGAAGACCACCGAGGTCCTTGACACCTTCCGTGCGCTGGGCGCCGTGCAGCACCGACACGGAACAGACGCAGCACGCCGGTACATCGTCTCGTTCACACAGAAGGCGGAGCACCTCGAGGCTGTGTACCAGCTCGCAGCCCTCGTCTTCGACGACCCCGAGCATGCTCCCGTCATCGATGCGATCCCCCTGTTCGAGACGTTCGCCGACCTCGAGGCGAGCGTCGAGATCCTCGAAGGGATGCTCCTCGTCCCGGCCGTCCAGGCGCGGCTCGCCGCCAACGGGCGTCGCGTCGAGGTCATGCTCGGCTACTCGGACTCGTCGAAGGACGTCGGTCCGGTCGCAGCGACGCTCGCGCTCGACGTCGCCCAGAGCAAGATCACGCAGTGGGCGAAGCGCAACGACATCACGTTGACGCTCTTCCACGGTCGCGGCGGCGCCCTCGGTCGCGGGGGCGGCCCGGCGAACCGTGCGCTCCTCGCACAACCTGCGGGGTCGGTCGACGGTCGGTTCAAGCTCACGGAGCAGGGCGAGGTCATCTTCGCCCGCTACGGGGACCCGGTCATCGCTGCGCGGCACATCGAGCAGGTCGCCGCAGCGACGCTCCTCGCCAGTGCTCCGTCGATCGAGCGTCGTAACGAGGCCGCGACACAGCGGTTCTCAGACCTCGCGTCGACGCTGGACGCCTCGTCCCGGGCACGCTTCTTCGAGCTTGTCCGCGCTGAGGGTTTCCCCCAGTGGTTCGGCGAGGTCACGCCGCTCGAAGAGGTCGGGCTGCTGCCGCTGGGCTCGCGTCCCGCACGTCGTGGGCTCTCGATCGAGTCGCTCGACGACCTGCGCGCTATCCCGTGGGTGTTCTCCTGGTCACAGGCACGCATCAACCTGGCAGGCTGGTTCGGTCTGGGTACCGCGCTCAAGACGGCCGGCGACCTCGGCGAGCTGCGCGCCGCCTACCGTGAGTGGCCGTTGTTCGGGACGCTCATCGACAACGTCGAGATGTCGTTGGCCAAGACCGATGCGCGCATCGCCAGCCGCTACCTCGCGCTCGGCGACCGTCAGGACCTGGCGGACCTCGTGCTCGAGGAGATGGCGCTCACCCGCGAGTGGGTCCTGGCCATCACGGGCAGCGACAGCGCGCTGTCCAACCGCAGGGTGCTCGGCCGTGCTGTTCGTCTCCGGAGCCCGTACGTCGATGCGCTGTCGCTCCTGCAGCTCCGCGCACTGACACGCCTGCGCAAGGGAGCCGAGCCCGACGAGATCGACCAGCTACGGCACCTGCTGCTGCTCAGCGTCAACGGCGTCGCCGCCGGTCTGCAGAACACCGGCTGAGCACGACCTGCCGAGTATCTGCGTGACGAGTGCGGCGGGAGCGACCAGCTCCCGCCGCCAGTCGCGCAGGCCGAGGACGCACAGCACGATGAACCCGGCGTACAGCGCCGCCGTGAGGTAGAGCGCGGACGAGATGTACAGCCACACGTAGATCACGTCGGCGACGATCCACACCCACCAGCTGCCGATCCACTTGCGGCCGAGCATGAGCTGGGCGACGAGACTCAGCGAGGTGGTCACGGCGTCGAGCCGAGGCACCTCGGAGTCGGTATAGGTGCTCAGCACCCACACGAGCAGCATCGCGATGACGGCGGCGGCGACGGCTGCGGCCAACCACGCCCAGCGCGGTGTCCGTCGGACCGTGAGCGCTTCTCCCGCGGGCCCGCCTCGGACCCACCACACCCAGCCCAGCACGCCGAGGACGATGTAGACGACCTGGAGCCCGGCGCCGGCATAGAGCCCGGACGACGCGAAGAGCACGACGTACACGCTGTTGTTCGCGAGGCCGACCGGGAAGGTCCACACGTTCTGCCGGACGGCGAGCCACACGCACACGGCGCCGGTGGTGAACCCGATGATCTCCTCGACTGACATCCGGACACGATGGCACGTACGCGTGGCTGAGGCCGTCCGTGTCCGGGTCCTGGTAGTCCCACGAGGGCATCGGTGTCCCGGTGCGAGAATGAGCCCGTGGCTAGCCCAGTCGATGTCGAGATGACCGGTTTGAACAGTGCGCCGACGAGCGCCCAGCAGGCGCGAGCGGAGGCCTCTGCCCGCGCAGAGCTCGTCGCGTCTCTGCGGTCCGTCGTGGACGGTGAGGTCTCTGACTCCACGCTGCGTCGGGCTGAGTACACGACCGACGCGTCGAACTATCGGGTCGTGCCCCAGGTGGTGGTCATACCGCTGAACGTCGACGACGCGCTGGCGGCCGTCGAGGCGACCCGCGCAGCAGGAGTACCGCTGACGGCTCGCGGCGGAGGAACGTCCTGCGCCGGGAACGCTGTCGGCCCCGGCGTCGTCATCGACTTCTCGCGGCACGTCAACGAGATCCACGAGATCGACCCTGAGGCGCGCACCGCACGCGTCGACCCGGGCGTCATCATGTCCTCCCTGCAGAAGGCGGCCGCGCCCCACGGGCTGCGGTTCGGTCCTGACCCGTCCACGCAGAACCGTGCGACCCTCGGCGGGATGATCGGCAACAACGCGTGCGGCCCGCACGCAGTGGCCTACGGGCGGACCGCCGACAACGTGTTCGAGCTCGACGTGGTCGACGGGGCCGGCCGCCGCTTCGTCGCTGGCCCCGACGGGGTCGGCCTGGCGAGGGTCCCTGGCCTCGGCGAGCTCGTCTCGGCGAACCTCGAGACGCTGCGCACCGAGCTCGGCCGTTTCAGCCGCCAGGTGTCTGGGTACTCGCTCGAGCACCTTCTGCCGGAGAACGGCGCCCACCTCGGGAAGGCGCTCGTCGGGACGGAGGGAACCGTCGTGACGGTCCTCGGTGCGACCGTCGACCTCGTACCGATCGCCGGAGCGCCCACGCTCGTCGTCCTCGGGTATCCCGACATGCCGAGCGCGGCGGACGCGGTGCCCGCGCTCCTCACCCACTCGCCGCTCGCAGTCGAAGGGCTCGACGCGCGTCTCGTCGACGTCGTGCGCGTCGCCAAAGGCGCCGGGGCCGTGCCGGAGCTCCCGGCAGGGGCTGGCTGGCTCATGGTCGAGGTCGGCGGCTCGACAGCGGCCGAGGCGATGGACCGCGCCCGAGCGATCGTGCGGGACTCCGGCACCACGGCTTCGCGCATCCTGCAGGCCGGTCCGGAGGCCACCGCGATGTGGAAGATCCGGGCGGACGGTGCGGGCCTCGCCGGACGCACCCAGTCCGGGGCTCAGGCCTGGCCCGGCTGGGAAGACTCCGCCGTGCCGCCAGAAAAGCTCGGCGCGTACCTGCGAGACCTCGACGCTCTCATGGCGCAGTACGGCGTCGACGGCATGCCCTACGGCCACTTCGGCGACGGCTGCGTGCACCTGCGGATCGACATCCCGCTCGAGACGTCAGGCTCGGTCCTCCGGACGTTCATGACCGACGCCGCGATGCTCGTCGGCAAGTACGGCGGCTCGCTGTCCGGCGAGCACGGCGACGGTCGCGCACGGTCCGAGCTCTTGCCCGCCATGTACTCCGCGACGGCCATCGGCGTCTTCGAGCAGTTCAAGGCGCTGCTCGACCCGCACGACCTGCTCAACCCCGGCGTCCTCGTGCGGCCCAACGCGATCGACGCAGACCTTCGCCGCCCGCAGGCGAAGCCGCTCCTCGCGAAGAACGGCTTCAGCTTCGCCCACGACGACGGTGACTTCACGCAGGCCATCCACCGGTGCGTGGGCGTCGGCAAGTGCCGTGCGGACACGACTGACGCGGGCGGCTTCATGTGCCCGTCCTACCTGGCGACGAAGGACGAGAAGGACTCGACCCGCGGTCGCGGCAGAGTCCTGCAGGAGATGGCGAACGGCACGCTCGTCACCGGCGGGTGGCGCTCGCCCGAGGTCCACGCGGCGCTCGACCTGTGCTTGAGCTGCAAGGCGTGCTCGAGCGACTGCCCTGCCGGTGTGGACATGGCCCAGTACAAGGCCGAGGTGCTGCACAACGCCTACAAGGGCCGTCTCCGGCCGATGAACCACTACGCGCTCGGCTGGTTGCCTCGCTGGGCCCGTCTCGCGAGCTACGTCCCGAAGCTCGCGAACGGGGCGCTCTCGATCAAGCCACTGGCGAAGCTCGTCCTGCGGCTCGGCGGCATGGACACCCGGCGCTCCATCCCGGCGTTCGCCGACGTCCCGTTCCGGACATGGTGGAAGCGTGAGGGCGCGGCGCTCGTCGCGGGAGCCGCTACCAGCGACGACAGCGCCCAGGGCACGGTCCGCAAGCCCAAGGTGGTCCTGTGGACCGACTCTTTCAGCGACACCCTCGCGCCGGGTGTCCCCGAGGCGGCGGTCACGGTCCTCCTCGCGGCGGGCTACGACGTGGTCGTCCCCGAGGACGAGGCCTGCTGCGGCCTCACCTGGATCAGCACGGGGCAGCTCGACGGGGCGAAGAAACGGCTCTCGCAGCTCCTCGCGGTCCTCGGACCGTTCGCCGTCAACGGCATACCGATCGTCGGCCTCGAGCCGTCGTGCACCGCGGTGCTCCGGTCGGACCTCACCGACCTCTTCCCCGACGACCCTCGGGCGCAGGCGGTGTCGACCGCGACCCACACGCTCGCCGAGCTGCTCACGCGCCCGGAGACCGCGCCCGGCCCCGACTCTGGCTGGGTCATGCCCGACCTCTCGGACGTCACCGCTGTGGTGCAGCCGCACTGCCACCACTACTCCGTCATGGGCTTCGCGCCAGACGAGAAGCTGTTGCGGGACGCAGGAGCGACGCTCAAGACGCTCGCCGGGTGCTGCGGGCTCGCGGGCAACTTCGGGATGGAGAAGGGGCACTACGAGGTCTCCGTCGCCGTCGCTGAGAATGCGCTCTTGCCTGCTCTGCGAGAGGCTGGCGAAGGCGACATCTTCCTGGCGGACGGATTCTCGTGCCGTACCCAGGCGGACGACCTCGCAGGGGTCGCCGGGATGTCGCTCGCCGAGCTGCTCGCGAGCCGGCTGACAGAGCGTTAGCGCGGACCGTCCGCGCACGCGGACGACAAGGGGTATCACGTGACACGTATCGCCATCATCGGAGGGCACGGCAAGGTCGCGCTGTACCTCGCGCGCATCCTGGGCGCCGAAGGGCACGACGTGACGTCGTTGTTCCGCAACCCCGAGCACGAGGCCGACGTCGTCGCGACAGGGGCTGCTCCGGTGGTCGCGGACGTCGAGCACCAGAGCGTCGAGGAGATCGCAGCGGCGATCGTCGGCCACGACGTGGTCGTCTGGACCGCCGGAGCCGGAGGCGGGAGCGCCGAGCGCACGTACGCGGTGGACCGTGACGCAGCGATCCGCGCGATCGACGCGGCGGTCGCCGCCGACGTGCCGCGGTTCGTCATGGTCTCCTACAAGGGAGCGGGCCCCAACCACGGCGTCCCGCCAGAGAACAGCTTCTTCGCCTACGCCGAGTCGAAGGCCGCCGCGGACGCGCACCTGCGCCAGAGCGACCTCGACTGGACCGTCCTCGGTCCGAGCGCGCTCACAGACGATCCTGGGACCGGGCGCATCGAGGTCGGAGCACGGCTCGAGAGCACCCATGTCTCTCGCGAGGACGTCGCCCGCGTGGCGGCCGCGGTGCTGGAAGCACCGTGGACGACCAAGACCACCATCGACTTCAACGTCGGAGACGTCCCGATCGCCGAGGCCGTCCGGAGCGCCTGACCACGCGTCTGACCACGCGCCTGCGCGGTGTCCGGTTCGTGGCACGATGGGGAGATGCTCATCGCCTTCTCTGTCGCCCCGCTCGGTACGGGAGACTCCGTCACTGACGCGGTGGCGGACGCCGTCCGCATCGTCCGTGAGTCTGGCCTCCCCAACCGCACCGACTCGATGTTCACCACCATCGAGGGGGAGTGGGACGAGTGCATGGACGTGGTGCGACGAGCCACGGAGGCCGTAGGCCGGGGAGGCCATCGCGTCTCGCTGGTCCTCAAGGCTGATGTCCGGCCAGGCCACACCGGCGAGCTCGAGGGCAAGGTGCGACGCGTCGAGGAGCGGCTCTCCGCGACCGCTGGTGAGCCCTCCGTCTGACCAGCCACGTGTGACGGCTCGTCCTCTCAGGGCTACCCTGTCCGCATGCCTTTGTTCGACGTCGGGTCGGAGCGTTCGCCGCTCGTCGTCTTGGCGAGCCCCGAGATCCTGGCGTTCGAAGCCGACGCCCGCACTGTCGTGCAGGAGCACCTTGCTGCGCTCCTGGGCGAGAAGACCTTCACGGTGACCGGCAGGATCGCGGACTATCGACCCTCCGAGAGCGCCGGAGCGACCGAGAATACGGCGGTGCCGGAGACTGCACTGGCGCTGGACTCCTCAGGGAGGTCGGTCGTCGTGGTGGTCGCCGCCACTGTCGACGAGCACGAGCTGAGCGCAGCCCTCGGGGCCGCAGGCCGTGCGTCGCGCCTCACCCGGACCGAGCTCGCCGGGCTGTATCCGGAGGGCGCGGACAGGTTCCACAAGGATGTCACCGACTTCTACGACTCGCTTCCGACAGGCCGTCCGGCGCAGGCGAGAGGCGGAGCGGTCCGACTGGTCGTCGTGTGCGCCGACGTGACCCCCGCGGTCCGTGACGCTCTTGCTTTTCTCCGTGCTGTCGGACCGACCGTCGAGGTCTTCCGTGTCGGTGTCCTGCCCACGGCGCCAGGGCGACGCATGCTCGACGTCTCGCCGCTCGTCGTGACGGCGGCGTCGTCCACGATCTCCGTCACGCAGCGGTCCTCGTCGGCTGTGCCGGCAGATACCCCGTCGCCGCACGTGGTCTCGTCGCTCGGACGCGTCAGCGTCACGTCGCGCAGGGTCTCCGAGGGGGCGATCACCGGTCCCGTCGTCGCGGTCCCCGTCGGACGGGTCTCGTCGCCTGAGCTGACCGGTCCCGTGCGGACGTCGGCGTTCGGCACGGCAGGGATCATGTCGGCGGCAGCAGCTGCCGACAGGACGACGATCCTCCCCCCTGTCCGCCCGGCGGACTATCCGGTGTACTCGTTGCCGCCTGTCGAACCGGTACCGCCCGTCGAGCAGGCCCCCTTCTCGGAGGAGTGGAGCTCACCGTCGCCGGACTGGGCTGTGCCCCTGCAGGAGATCGGCATGCCGTCGGACGAGTGGGTACCTCCGGCACCGGAGGCGTCGGACGAGTGGCTACCTCCTGTACCTGAGTCGTCAGGCTCGTCGGACGACTGGGTGTCGTCGTCGCGCCGCTGGTCGGGGCACTCTCCGCTGTCGGGACCGTTGCCCACCGTCGACCTGCCGCCGCCGGGGACCCCGTACACACCGATCTTCCTCTCGGTCCCCGAGGTGCTCTCGGACCTTCCTGCGCGCCCGTCCGGGGGCGCAGTCCTCGACGCAGGGCCGCGGACTGCGCTGAACCTCGCTGTCGCGCCTGCCAGCGACAGCGGGTACGTCGCCGGCCGCGGGGAGGCCGCAGCGTGGGACGACGCGAGCGGCAGCGTCCCGAGCCGGAGCGCCTACCGCGCGAGCGCGTTCATCGCCGCGAAGAAGTACATCCCTGAGAAGCTCGACCCGGACCTGCAGGACGAGCCCTCGTTCGTCCTCGACCGGGAGCCGGAGAGAGCCCATGCTGCGCGGGTGCCGGTCGAGCGAGCGCGTGACCTGCCAGCACGTGATCTGCCGGCGCGTGACCTCCCTGCACGTGACCTGCCAGCACGAGACCTGCCTCAGCGCGCCTCCGCCGTCGATGTCGTCGATCCCCAGGCTTTCGATGCGCCGAACTCTCTCGACGACGCGCCGTCGCTCGACGGACCGTCGACGTTCTCGTTCGACGGGCCGTCGTCCCTCTCGTTCGACGGATCCAGCTCACCGTTCTGGGTAGACCTCTCGGCCCAGTTCTCCGAGCCCGTGCGTTTTGATCCTCCGGACCCACCCGAGCTTCCGGACTTCTCCGACTCCGCCCCCCCGCCCGCGGAGGCCTGGACAGACGAGGAGGGTGTGGAGCACGACGGCTCACCGCACGGTCCCAGAGACGACGCCCTCGTCGAGCTGGCGTCTGCCCTGCACGAGGCGCTCCCGCTCATCTGGGTGCGCCACCGCCGGAACGAACGTTTTGAGGCGCTGCTGCATCCCGACGGGACCATCGAGACGGCCGACGGCGAGGTCTACGCGGACCCGAGCTGGGCGGCCAACGCGGTCTCCGGAGGCACGGCGTCGGACGGCTGGCGCGTGTGGCGCGCGGGCGACGGCGGCCCGACGCTGCTGGAGCTGCTCGGCTAGACCGGTCGGGCTACGCCTGCGACCAGCCGTACACCGAGCTCCACCGGGCGATCTCTCCGTAGTAGCGCTCACGCGCGGGAGTCCTCGAGAGCGCGAGGTCGTGCAGCCCACCGGCGATGCGGCTGATCGTGACGGTCGGGCCGAGCTGGACCGCACGTCGTGCGAGGAGCTCGACGTCGAGGACCACGTCGCTCTCGCGCATCTGGTCGTGCCATCGTGCAGAGATCATCGTGCGGGTCGAGGCGAGCATGAGGATCGGCTGGGCGATCGTGAGCCCTCGGGCGACCTCCGCGTGGCCCGCGATGATCGCGTTGAGCCAGCCCGCTCGGACGGGGAACGCGGGCATGGGCCGCCAGCGGTCGTCGAAGTCCCACTCTCCGCCTTCCCGTCGCCGGATGGTCCGGGCGTAGAAGCCGGGGTCGATGTTCGGCAGGGGTGTCTTGGGCTGGAACCGGGCAAGCTGGCTGATCGCGGGAGCAGAGACCGTCCGGACGACGGACGAGCCCTGGAGCTCCAGCCAGGGGCTGTTGAGCACCAGCCCCGTCGTCGCTCCTGGGTTCCGGTGCGCCCAGAGCACAGCGACGAGACCACCGGTCGAGTGGCCCATGAGCATGATCGAGGCGTGCGGCCCGAGGTCTGCGTGGATCGCGTCGAGCGCCGCCGCGAGGTCTTCGTCGTAGGTCCTCAGGGTCGAGACGTACCCAGGTGTCTGTCCGGGCCGCAGGCTGCGTCCGTACTTGCGCAGGTCGAGGGCGTAGAACGAGGACCCCAAAGAGTGCCACACCTCGGCCGTCTGGGTCTGGAAGAAGTAGTCAGACCATCCGTGGAGGTACAAGACGGCGCGCACCGACGGAACAGCACCGTGGGGGCGATAGCGCACGAGGGTCGCGGCGACGTCACCCTCGTCGTCCGGGGCGAGGTCCAAGGATCTCGACTCGTAGCCGGGCCCGAGGATGTCCGGCCCCCAGGACGCCGTCGACGCGGTGGAGCGTCCGTGCGCACCGTGGCTCCCCGTGCGTGAGCGACCAGGCTCTGCACCCTGGTGGGGCGCCGTGCCGTGGTTCTCGAGGAACCGGGGCGGCGGCACGGTCCCTGCCATCAGACGAGGACGATCTTGCCGACCTGCGCTCCCGATGCGAGGCGAGCGAACGCGTCCTGGGCCTGACCGATCGGGAAGGTGCCGTCGATCGTCGGCCGGACGTCCGCCTGGACGAGGAACGCAAGGAGCGAGACGAGCTCGTCCCGGGTCCCCATCGTGGTCCCGCGCACAGTGATCTCGTTGAAGAAGATCCGGGTGAGCTCGGCGGGCGACGGGTCGCCAGACGTCGCACCTGCGACGGCGATGATGCCGCCTGGACGGACGGACCGGACCGAGTGCGACCAGGTCGCTGCACCGACGGTCTCGAGGACGGCATCGACACGGTGCGGGACGCGTGCACCTGGCTCGAGCGCGTGGCTCGCGCCGAGGGCCAGCGCTGCCGAGCGCTTCGTCTCGGAGCGGCTCGTGACGATGACCTCGAGGCCTGCCGCGGCGCCGAGGGCGATCGCCGCTGTCGCGAGCCCTCCGCCTGCGCCCTGGACGAGAACGCTCTGACCCGGAGTGAGCTCAGCTGACCGGAAGAGCATCCTGTAGGCGGTCAGCCACGCGGTCGGGAGGCACGCAGCCTCCTCGAACGACAGTGCAGCCGGTTTGTCGACGAGGTTGTGGGTCGGCACGCTGACACGCTCGGCGAACGTCCCCGGGTACTTCTCGGAGAGGAGTGTCCGTGTCTCGTCCGGACCGACTCCGTGGCCGTCGGCGCCGATCACCCCGTGGAGGACGACCTCGCGGCCGTCGTCGGTGACGCCGGCCGCGTCGGTGCCGAGGATCATCGGGAGCTGCTCGGCGCGCAGCCCGACGCCGCGCAACGACCAGAGGTCGTGATGGTTGAGGCTGGTGGCACGGACGGTGACGGTGGTCCACCCCTCGCGCTCGACCGGATCGGGACGCTCTCCCGTGGCGAGCCCTGCGAGCGGGTCGGTGGCGTCGAAGTGGTCTGCATAGACGGCGAGCATGGCCCCAACATATGCCCTCGGCGACGATGTCGCCGTGTCTCACCGGCCGGAGCGCGTCCGCGTCACGACCTCTGCGTCGTCAGAAGAGGGGGAGCGTCCTCCCGAGGTCGGGGACGCTGCCTGCGGTGAACGTGGGGCTGACGGCGCGGGCCAGGTCGTCGACGTTGTACGGCGTGCGCCCTGTCGCCAGCCGGATCCACAGGGTCGGGTCGGTCACCTCGAGAGACCATCCGCCTCGCCTGACGACGATGTCGAGGAGCTCGTCGGCGACGAGAGCGGTCGCCGCGCGCTCGAGCGGGTTGTTCGGACCGGTCGCGTCAGCCGTCCCCTCGAGCGAGGTCACCAGGTCGTGTGCGTGCACGACGAGCTCGATGAGGCGTGACATAGCCATGTCACGGAGCGTGACGGGCCCTCGGCGCGCCTGGACGACGAGGTCGCCGTCGGGGCCGAGGTCGGCCAGCCGGGCCAGAGCCTGCTCGGCCAGCGACGTCACCGCGTCGAGCGGCGCAGCAGCGATCGTCTGTGCGAGCTCGCGGGTCGTCGCCGAGATGTCGTGGGCTCGCTCGGGGTAGCTCCCGAGGTACTCGGCGAGCGTGAGCGGCACGGTCCCCTCCGGCGCAGGCGTGCAGACGGTCAGCGCTTCCATCGCGCGTCCGAGGTGGGCGACCAGCTCGCCGGTGGTCCAACCGTCGAGAGAGCTCGGTGCATCGCGTGCGCCGAGGAGGTCGTCACCCAGCGGGACCATCCACGACCGGAGGCGCGACCACTGAGAGGTGAGGGCGGAGGAGATCTGATCAAGGCCTGCTGTCATCGTGCCATCCTGCACCATCGGTGCGGCGGCCGGGCCGGGAGAGCCGTCACAACCAGGTGTAGACGCGGACGACCGTGCCGCTGTCCGTCGAGCGGATCTGCATGAGGTCGCAGAGCTGGTTGACGAGCCAGAGGCCGCGTCCGCGCGCCTGGTCGCGGCGTGGGACGGTCCGGCCGGCGAGCAGGTTCGTCATCGTCCCTCCGTCGCGCACCTCGAAGACGAGGGCTCCGGGCTCGTGCCACGCCCGCATGAGACCGTGGCCGCCGCCGTGGTCGAGGCTGTTCGCGGCCACCTCCGTGAGCGCGAGCCGCAGGTCGTCGACCTGGTTCGGGCTCAGACCGGCGCTGTGCCCGTGCCGGGAGACCAGTGCTCGTACGGCGCCGAGATCGCCCCGGCCGACGTGCATCTCGTCCGGTCTGGCACCAGGCTCGGGCAGGTCGCCCCGGCTGAGGGCACGCGCGTGGGCTGACCCGCGGTAGTCCGGGTTCGTCGTTGTGCCACCGAGGTCGTCGTCGAGCGTCGGGTGGCTGTGACGGGCTTCGTCGAGGACGTTCTCCGGGAGCGAGTCCACGTCGTACGGGCACAGCAACCACAGCGGTGCCGTGCTCGGGATGGCGACGTTGAGCATCGCCTCGTGGATCTGGCACTCCGTGAGCTCTGTGTCGCGGCGACCGGCCCAGATCGGTTCACCGATGCCGCGCAGCGGCACGTCGACGTCGCGGTTCGCGGCGACGAAGCCCACCCATGCGGGGATGATGCGGGCGGGGTTGTGGCCGAGGGCGTTCATGGTGCGGAACGTCGCCGCCTCCGCATCGGTGCCCAGCGCGTCCCGCAGCGCGGTCTCTCGCGACGCTGTCACGGCGACGAGCACGGGGAACCCTGACCGGGTGGCGTCGAGGACGAAGGGGACGGTCCGGGCGAGGAAGGCGTCGAGGCCGGACCACAGGAACGCCTCGTGGTGATAGGTCGAGCGGCTCGCTGTGGACGGCGACGGGTGGGTCATCACTCTGCTCCTCGCGGTGCGATCGACTCGGACAGGGCACCCCCGTGCCCCCCGACGCCGGTGCCCGTCCCTGATCCGTGCGCACACGGACTGGCTCAGGGTAGTCGCACGCGGACCCGCTCCGGACGAGGGCGGGCCGAGTCCAGGGCTGTCCCCGAAGAGTGTCTCAGGCGCCTGAGCGTGTCGCCCGAGCGAGGAAGTCGACGACGAGAGGACCGAGCTGGTCGAACTCGATGAGGAAGCCGTCGTGACCGAGGTCGGAGCGCAGGACGTGCGCCGGCTCTGCACCGGGGACGAGGTCGGCGATCCGTCGGGACTCTGCAGGGAGGAACAACCGGTCTGTCTCCACCGCGACGACGAGCGTGCGGGCGGTGATGGACCGCAGCGCGGTCATCACTCCGCCGCGGTCACGTCCCAGGTCGTGCGTGAGCATCGACTCGGTGAGGACCACGTAGCTGTTGGCGTCGAAACGTCGGGCGAGCTTGCTCGCGTGGTGATCGAGGTACGACTGGACCGCGAACCGTCCGCCACGCATCGGGTCTTCGCCGCCCTGCGGGATGCGGCCGAAGCGCTCGTCGAGCTCGACCGCGCTGCGGTAGGTCGTGTGAGCGATCTGCCGGGCGATGCCGAGGCCGACGTGCGGCCCGTCGCCCGGGGCCGCCTCGTAGTAGTCGCCGCCGCGGAACCGCGGGTCTGCGTGGATCGCGGTGAGCTGCGGGTGGGCCCACGCGATCTGGTCTCCCGAGGTCTGGGCGGCAGAGGCGATGACACCGATGGACTCGACCGCGATCCCCGCCTCGGGGCCGAGGATGGCCCACTCGAGCACGCGAAGACCGCCCATCGAGGCGCCGACGACGAACTGCCACGCGTCGATGCCGAGCATCCGGGACAGCTCGATCTCGGCAGCGACCTGGTCCCTGACGGTCACGACGGGGAACTGGCTGCCCCAGGGACGACCGTCGGGCGCGATGCTCGACGGGCCGGTGGTGCCCTGGCATCCTCCGACGACGTTGGGGGCGACGACGAAGTACCTGTCGGTGTCGATCGGGGCACCCGGGCCGACCATGTCGTTCCACCAGCCGGCCGTCTGGTGGCCTGGACCGGCTGCACCGCGGACGTGGCTGTCGCCGGTGAGGGCGTGCAGGATGAGCACCGCGTTGTCGCCGGCGGCGTTGAGCGTCCCCCAGGTCTCGTAGGCGACGCGCACGGCGGGGATGATGCCGCCCGCCTCGAGCTCGAGGGCACCGATGTCGGCGAACCGACGATCACCCTGAGGATCACCCTCGCGCCATGCCCCGCTCACGGGGAACGCAGGGGCGTGCGCACGGCGCGACTGTGCGCGTGGCGGCACTCCGCCTCGCGTCCAGCCGGGGAGCGAGCGCTGGGGGTCGTGGTTCATCACTGACCAATGTACGGAGGATCCGGCGTCGCGCGCGGGCACGTCCCAGCCTGCGGGCTGGGTGAGCGGCCCGCGGGGGCGGTCGTCGTGCTCGTCGGGCGACGCCGGACCGGTGCGCACGTCAGATCACGCGCTCTGCTCGGCGACGGCGCCCTCGGCGGACGCGAATCCGAGGGCGAGGTCGGCGAGGATGTCGTCGATGTGCTCGAGGCCGACGCTCAGACGTACGAGCCCGGGGGTGATCCCGGACTTCAGCTGGTCCTCGGGCGCCAGCTGGCTGTGCGTCGTCGACGCGGGGTGGATGACGAGGGACCGGACGTCTCCGATGTTGGCGACGTGCGAGTGGAGCTCGAGCGCGGACACGAACGCCTTGCCGGCGTCCGAGCCGCCTGCCAGCTCGAACGAGACGATGGCGCCGGCGCCGCGGGGCGTGTACTTCTGGGCCCGGGCGTGCCACGGGCTCGACTCCAGCCCGGCGTAGTGGACCGTCAGGACGTCGTCCCGGGCCTCGAGCCACGCGGCGACCTTCTCCGCGTTCGCGACGTGGCGCTCCACGCGCAGGGAGAGCGTCTCGATGCCCTGGGCGATGAGGAACGCGTTGAAGGGCGAGACGGCTGGTCCGAGGTCGCGCAAGAGCTGGACGCGCGCCTTGAGGATGTAGGCGAGGTTGGCGCCGAGGACCCCGTCGACGCCGAGGTCGCGGGCGTAGACGAGACCGTTGTAGCTCGGGTCGGGGGTGTTGTAGTTCGGGAAGCGTTCTGGGTACCGCGCGTAGTCGAAGGTGCCGGCGTCGACGATGGCGCCGCCGATGGCGGAGCCGTGGCCCCCGAGGTACTTCGTGGCCGAGTGGATGACGACGTCGGCGCCGAACTCGATCGGGCGCAGGAGGTAGGGGGTGGCGACGGTGTTGTCGACGAGGAGCGGCACGCCGACCTCGTGGGCGACGGCTGCGACGGCCTCGATGTCGAGGATGTCTGCCTGCGGGTTGGGGATCGTCTCCCCGAAGAAGAGCTTGGTCGTGGGGCGGACGGCGTCGCGCCAGGACTGCGGGTCGTGCGGGTCCGTGACGAACGTCGTCTCGACGCCGAGCTTTGCCAGGGAGTAACGCAGGAGGTTGTACGTGCCTCCGTAGAGGCTGGGGCTCGCGACGACGTGGTCGCCGGCTTCAGCGATGTTGAGGAT
The DNA here is from genome assembly GCF_002564005.1 of Sanguibacter antarcticus. Taxonomy (NCBI): domain Bacteria; kingdom Bacillati; phylum Actinomycetota; class Actinomycetes; order Micrococcales; family Sanguibacteraceae; genus Sanguibacter; species Sanguibacter antarcticus. The sequence continues at coordinate 3,424,266 of NZ_PDJG01000001.1, forward strand.
GGCGAGCGTCGTCGCGGCCTGGCCGGAGGCGACGAGGAGCGCGCCGACCCCGCCTTCGAGGCTGGCGATCCGCGCCTCGACCACGTCCTGGGTCGGGTTGCCGATGCGTGTGTAGATCGGTCCGAGGTCCTGGAGCGCGAACCGGTCGGCGGCGACCCCTGCGTCGGGGAAGACGAAGGACGTCGTCTGGTAGATGGGGAGGGCGCGGGCGCCGGTGGTCGGGTCGGGGACCTGGCCTGCGTGGATCTGACGGGTCTCGAAGGACCAGCTGGGTGTGCTCATCGGATGCTCCTGGGAAGTGGGGGTGGGCCAGCGTGCGTCGCCGGGCACGTCGTCTCTCGCGCTTCCGTGGCTCGGGCGGAGCCACGCACGGCCGCAGGTCGTTCTGACGGGGCGAGGGAAGCGGTGGAGCGACGGGACGGGACGCGGTGCGTGCTGGGGGGAGGGTGTGCGGTCAGCAACACATTCGCGTCGTCATGAGAAGCAGCCTAGGCACGAAGTGCTCGTCCGGAGGAGTCTTCGACCGGAAGTTCTCACATGGCGGACACAGTGTGGACGTTTTCTGTCCGAGATGCGGGATGACGGGTGGTTGGGGCTCCTGTGACCGGGTGATACTGCTGCGAATGATGTGACAGGAGTTCACACAGTGACCAGCCGTAGGTACTGTTCGAGCAGATCACACCTGCATCGAGAGGAACCTCATGGCGCTGCCCACGAGCCACCGGCGCGCCACGACCCCGCTCCGGATCGTCGTCGCCTCCGCTACCGTCTCCGTGCTCTTCCTCGGCGGCGCAGCTCTCCCCGCCTCGGCAGACCCCGTGCCGTCCGCCGACGAGCTCTCTGCTGCGCAGCAGCAGACTGTCGCAGCAGCGTCCAGCGTCGCCGCCATGGACGTCCGGCTCGCTCAGCTGACGACCGCCCAGGACGCGGCGTTCAACGCAGTCTCTGCTGCCGGAGAGGCCTACAACCAGGCCGTCGTCGACCACCAGACAGCCGTCACCACCGCGAGCGAGGCCACAGTCCGCAGCGACGCGGCGAACGTCCGCGCCGAGGCGTCTCGGGTTCTCCTCGTCGCCCTCGCCCGCGACTCCTCGCGCAGCGGCGGCGGGATCGACCAGCTGGCGATGTACCTCAGCTCGACCGGCGTCGAGGACGCCGTCACCACGTCCGACGCGATGGCGCTCGTCGGCTCGAAGGCGGACGGAGCCGCGCAGCAGTACCAGGCCGACTCTGTCGTCGCCGACACCCTGCAGAGCTTCGCCGATGACTCTGTCGCCGACGCCGAGGCCACGGAACAGGCTGCCGACGACGCGCTCCTCGCAGCCCAGGACGCCCAGTCCGAGGCCGAGCAGGCTGTCGCGGCGGCCACCACCGAACGGCAGTCGCTCCTCGTCCAGCTGGCAGAGGCCCGCAGCACGAGCGTCGAGGTCGAGGCTGACCGCCAGGCAGGTCTCGAGGCAGAGCGCTCCGCCCTCGCCGAAGAAGCCGCCCGGGCGCGCGTCGCCAGAGCGGCACCGGTCGATCCCGACCCGCAAGCACCCGTCGTGCCCGTCCCTTCGGAGTCGACCTCGCCCGTGGCCGCCCCCGTGCAGGCACCGGCGACCACCCCGTCGAGCCCCACGACCACGGCGCCCGTGGTCGTCACGCCGCCCGTCGTGGTGACACCGCCTGTGGTGACGGCGCCGGTGGTCGTCACGCCGCCAGTGGTGACCCCGCCCGTCGCGACGGTGCCGAGCGGCAGCCTGCTCGGAACCGGGACGTCGCGCGGGTCGGCGGCGCAAGGGCAGGCCGCGGTCGCGTGGGCCACCGGACGCCTGGGGCTGCCGTACCAGTACGGCGCGACAGGGCCGGGCTCCTACGACTGCTCCGGGCTCACCGGGGGAGCCTGGTCCAGCGCCGGCGTCGGTATCAACCGGACCTCCCGCGACCAGTACAAGCAGGTCCTCAAGGTCAGCCTCTCCAGCCTGCGCCCCGGCGATCTCGTGTTCTGGGGCGACGACCCCACCGACGCCAACAGCATCACGCACGTGGCGCTGTATGCAGGCGGGAACCAGATCATCGAGGCGTCGCGCCCAGGCGTGCCGGTGCGGCTGACCGCGATGCGCTGGGACTCCCGCCTCATGCCCTACGGCGGCCGGCCGTAGCAGACAGGTCCGCGCGCACGGCCCCCGCCTGTCGCGCGCTCACCCCAGACGCACAGACCGCCCCGCCCCTGGTCGGGGCGAGGCGGTCAGCCGTGCAGGCGGTGTGATGGCGAGAACGGCAGCGGGACAGCAGGTCGCCGCCGTCGACGGGATCAGTGGTTGTAGTAGCCCGCGTCCTTCGCCCGCTGGAACGAGCGCTCGATCTCGGCCTCGGCCTCGGCCTTGCCGGTCCAGTGCGCGCCCTCGACCGACTTGCCGGGCTCGAGGTCCTTGTACACCTCGAAGAAGTGCTGGACCTCGAGACGGTGGAAGTCGGAGACGTCGTCGATGTCCTGGCGCCAGGCCGCACGCTGGTCACCGGTCGGCACGCAGAGCACCTTGTCGTCGCCCCCGGCCTCGTCGCGCATGCGGAACATGCCCAGGGCACGGCAGCGGATGAGGCATCCGGGGAACGTCGGCTCCTCGAGGAGCACGAGGGCGTCGAGCGGGTCGCCGTCCTCGCCGAGCGTGCCCTCGATGAACCCGTAGTCGTCCGGGTAGCGGGTCGAGGTGAAGAGCATCCGGTCGAGACGGATCCGTCCCGAGGTGTGGTCTACCTCGTACTTGTTGCGTTGTCCCTTGGGGATCTCGATCGTGACGTCGAACTCCACTGTTCTTCCTCCCGTTGCGCCTCGGCGGCGAGCTCCGCTCCCTGGAGGCGATCGTTCTACGGCCTGTACCCGTAGTGCAGTCTTCCGCCAGACTAGACGACAACGTGTCGTATCGCGGTAGGTGCTCGCTGTGATCTCTGTCGTGACCTAGTGTGACGTGAGCGCGCGTCCGGGCGCGCCGTAGGTTTTTCTGAAGGAGTGTTGCAGGTGAGTGCGTCGTGGGTCTGATGTCCCGGGTCGTGGGCGGGACGGTCGCAGCCGCGCTCGTCGTCACAGGGGGGTACGCCTGGGCAGACGCTCACGACTACGTGCCGGGGATCCTCACCGTCGGGCCGGAGCCGGAGCCCCCCGCGCCGTTCCCCGTCGTCGCTGCCGCCGTCGACGGCCCTGCTCCGGCAGACATCCTCGCGCTGCTCGACCCTGCGGCACCCGAACCCTCTGCCGCGGTGATCCAGGCACAGGTCGACGCCCTCGTGGCCGATGCCCGGATGGGGTCCTCTGTCGGCGTCGTCGTCGCAGACGGGATCACGGGGGAGGTGCTCGGATCGGCGACTCCCGACACCCTGCGCACCCCGGCCTCGATCCAAAAGCTCTTCACCGCCGTCGCAGCGCTCTCCGGCCCTGGCTACGACCGCGTGCTGACGACCACGGTCACCCAGTCGAGCGCAGGGGCGATCACGCTGGTCGGCGGAGGAGACATGATGCTCGCGGCAGGGGCCGGGGACCCGTCCGAGACCAACGGTCACGCAGGACTGGACGATCTCGCGGCAGCCGTCGCGAAGGACCTCGGGCTCGCAGGCCAGACGGCGGTCTCGCTCACGCTCGACGACACCCTCTTCACCGGGAGCGCGCTCGGCCCCTGGTCGTCCGACCAGCCCACCCTCGGCTACGCCGCCCCGGTCGCGGCGATCGCCGTGGACACCGGGCGCATCGAACCCGGCAAGTACGCACAGCGACAGGCCGACCCGGCCATGTCGGCGGCCACCGCGTTCGTCTCCGCGCTCGAGGCGCACGGGATCACCGTGACCGGCGCCCCGGTGCGCGGGACGTCCGACGCGGACGCACGCATCGTCGCCTCGGTCGACTCCGCACCCCTGGGCGAGATCGTCGAGTACTACCTCAAGTCCTCGGACAACACGATCACCGAGGTCGTCGCACGGATCGTCGCGCTCGACGCCGGGCTCCCCGGCTCCTTCGACGGCTCGACGCGCGCCGTCCTCCTCGAGCTCGAGCGCCTCGGGCTCGACACCACCGGGGTCGTGCTCGTCGACGCCAGCGGGCTGGGCGACGGCAGCAGCGCACCCGCGTCCCTCTTCGCCGACGTCCTGCGGCTCGCCGCCGACCCCTCGCACCCCGAGCTGCGTCCGGTCGCGATCGACCTGCCGATCAGCGGGCTCGAAGGAACGCTCGACGAGCGGTTCCTCACCTCTGACGCACGGGGCCTCGTCCGGGCGAAGACCGGGAGCCTGCCGAACGTCACGTCGCTCGCGGGGACCGTCATGACGATCGACGGCAGACAGCTCGTCTTCGTCCTCATGGCCGACCAGACGCCTGACGACGGACAGTGGGGGCCCCGGCAGGCGATGGACGCGTTCGTCACCGGCCTCGCTGCGTGCGGGTGCCAGTGACCGCGGCGACATCGAGCCTCGTCGGCTGGGACGACGCGGCGGCCGTCGCAGGACGGCTCGCCCCGCCCGGGCCTGCCGTCTCGCGCTCCGAGGCAGAGCACCTCGTCGCCTCCTTGCACAGCGCGGCCCGACGAGCGGTGGAGCCCGTCCTCGAGATCACGGCGATGACCCCGGCCGACGGCCGAGACCTCGAGACCTCACCACTCTCCGAGATCCTGGTCGTCGACCGACCCGGATGGGCGAGAGCCGCCGCCCGCTCGATGCGCGACATGACCGAGGACGCGTTCGTCCTCCCTCCCGGCGCGGGCGCAGCTCTCGGGGCGCAGGTCGCGGCGAGCACCGAGATCGGGGCGACGCTCGCGTTCCTCTCCACGAAGATCCTCGGCCAGTTCGACCCTTACTCCGCGCGCGAGCCCGGCCGGCTGCTGCTCGTCGCACCGAACGTGCTGCACGTCGAGCGTGAGCTCGGCGTGCGCCCAGACGACTTCCGCCTCTGGGTCGCGCTGCACGAGCAGACGCACGCCCTCCAGTTCGCCGCCGCCCCGTGGCTCGCCTCGCACCTGCGCGACCGCACCACCGCGCTGCTCGGCGCGATGAGCACCACGAGCACCCTGCGCGAGGTCCCGCCACGGGTCGCGGCACTCCTGCGAGCGGTCTACCGCGCCGTGCGCGGTCGCGAGGGCGCGACGCTCGTCGACGGGATCCTCACCTGTGAGCAGCAGGTCGAGCTCGACGCCGTCACCGCCGTCATGTCGCTCCTCGAAGGGCACGCGGACGTCGCCATGGACACCGTGGGGCCGCGCGTCGTCCCCACCGTGCGGGCGATCCGCAGGAAGTTCGAGAAGCGTCGGGACACCTCGGGCGCCGCGGATACCGTCCTCAAGCGCCTCCTGGGAGTCGACGCCAAGATCGCCCAGTACCGCGACGGCGCCTCGTTCGTCCGCAGCGTCACGCGCGAGGTCGGCACCGCCGGGCTCAACGCCGTGTGGACCGACACGTCCACGCTCCCCACAGCCCTCGAGATCGCCGACCCCGCGTCCTGGGTCCGTCGCGTGCACGGCTGACCGTCCGTGACCGGACCACCGCCGGCAGTCGCTGCAGCGCGCCTCGCCCTGCGGCGAAGCATCAGCGACCTCGCGACGTCAGCAGGTGGGCCCATCGCGTCCACCGCGCCCCCTGAGCTCCCTGCACCCCCTGCGTCGCCCCGGACGCTCGTGCTCGTCGCGTGCTCCGGCGGGGCCGACTCGCTGGCGCTCGCGGCCACAGCGGCCTTCGTGGCCCCGCGGCTCGGGCTGCACGCAGGTGCCCTCGTCGTCGACCACGGGCTCCAGCCAGGGAGCGCCGCGGTCGCTGAGCGCGCAGCCGAGCAGTGCCGCGACCTCGGTCTCCGACCGGTCGAGGTGCTGCGCGCCACCGTGGCCTCCGGGCCCGGGACCGGAGGCCCCGAGGCCTCGGCGCGCGCTGCGCGCTACGCGCTGCTCCACGAGCGCTCCGAGCGCCTCGACACCGCCGCGCTGCTCGTCGGCCACACGCTGGACGACCAGGCGGAGACCGTCCTCCTGGGTCTGGCCCGCGGATCCGGGGCACGCTCGCTCGCCGGCATGCGGGAGCACGTCGGAGCCCTGCGACGCCCGTTCCTCTCGCTCCGGCGCAGCGAGACCGAGCAGGTCTGCACAGCGCTCGGCCTGGACTGGTGGGACGACCCCACCAACCTCGACGACAGCCCCGACGCGCCGCTGCGGTCCCAGGTGCGCGCCCGCGTCCTGCCGCTCCTCGACGACGTCCTCGGCCCGGGCGTCGCGCGGGCGCTCGCACGGACGGCCGAACAGCTCCGGGACGACGACGACGCGCTCGCGGCGCTGGCAGACGACCTCGTCGCGCGCGCTCTCGTCCCGACCGACGAGGCCGTGCCCGCGGCAGCGCCCGCGGACGTGCGCTGCGAGACGCGCCTCACGGTCGCTGCCCTCCTCGGCACCCCGGCGGCCGTCCGACGCCGTGCGCTGCGGGTCGCGGCGACGGGAGCAGGGTGCCCGGCCGGTGCGCTCACGCGGACGCACGTCCTCGAGCTCGACAGGTTGCTCACAGCATGGCGCGGACAGGGCCCGCTCCACCTCCCCGGCGGCATCGTCGCCCGGCGGGACTGTGGCACGCTTGTCCTTCGACCTTCGTAGCAACGAACCGTACCGACCTAGGAGCGAGTCCCGTGGGATCTGCCGACAATGGCGACATCCAGAGCGTCCTGCTGAGCGAGGCGCAGATCGCCAGCCGGCTCGACGAGATGGCGGCGCAGATCGACGCCGACTACGCCGGGAAGGACCTGCTGCTCGTCGGCGTCCTCAAGGGGGCCGTCATGGTCATGGCGGACCTCTCCCGGCGCATCCAGCACTCGGAGGCCGCGATGGACTGGATGGCGGTCTCGTCGTACGGGTCCGGGACCAAGTCCTCCGGGGTCGTCCGCATCCTCAAGGACCTCGACGCCGACCTCACCGGGCGCAACGTGCTCATCGTCGAGGACATCATCGACTCGGGGCTGACGCTCTCCTGGCTCATCTCCAACCTGCGCAGCCGCGGCCCGGCGTCCGTCGAGGTCGCAGCGCTGCTCCGCAAGCCGACCGCCGCAAAGGTCGAGGTCGACGTCCGGTACATCGGTTTCGACATCCCCAACGAGTTCGTCGTCGGCTTCGGCCTCGACTACGCCGAGAAGTTCCGGACGCTGCCGTTCGTCGGGACCCTGGCCCCCCACGTCTACTCGAGCTGATCTCACCAGCCACGCTCGACCCCGCTCACCCGGATCGTCCTGCCCTGGGCGAACATGGGTGCGCGGATCAGCCAAGCATCAGGTAGGACGTGTATTTTCAACGGCGTACCCAGTGCGCTAGCGGAAGGATGCGGGGCCTGCCCCGTCCTCGATGAATATGAAGCGTCTCTTTAGTGGCCCGTTCGTGTGGATCATCCTCGGCCTGGTGATCCTGGGCTTCGCCCTCACGTCTGTCTTCGGTGAGAAGGTGTCGTCGATCGACACCTCGCAGGGCCTCGACCTGCTCAAGGGCGGGACCGTCGAGCAGGCGCTGATCGTCGACGGCGACCAGAGGGTCCGGCTGACGCTCGACGAGAACTTCGTGGACGACGGCGAAGACCTCGGCCGGAGCGTCGAGTTCTTCTACGTCGAGCCGCAGGGCGAGCAGGTCGTCGAGGCGGTCACCGCCGCCGACCCCGCGAAGGGCTTCGACTCTGAGGTCGCCCGCGCCGGGTTCTTCACGTCGATGCTCTCCGTGATCATCCCCTTCCTCCTCATCGGGGTGATCTTCTACTTCATCCTCACGCGGATGCAGGGTGGCGGCTCGCGCATGATGGGCTTCGGAAAGTCGAAGGCCAAGCTGGCGACCAAGGACACCCCGCAGGTGACGTTCGCGGACGTCGCCGGTGCAGACGAGGCCGTCGAAGAGCTCCGCGAGATCCAGGAGTTCCTCTCCGAGCCGGCGAAGTTCCTCGCGGTCGGTGCCAAGATCCCCAAGGGCGTCCTCCTCTACGGCCCGCCCGGGACCGGCAAGACGCTCCTCGCCCGCGCCGTCGCCGGCGAGGCGAAGGTGCCGTTCTACACGATCTCCGGCTCCGACTTCGTCGAGATGTTCGTCGGTGTCGGTGCCTCCCGTGTCCGTGACCTGTTCCAGCAGGCCAAGGAGAGTGCGCCCGCGATCATCTTCGTCGACGAGATCGACGCGGTCGGGCGTCACCGTGGTGCAGGTATGGGCGGCGGGCACGACGAGCGGGAGCAGACGCTCAACCAGCTCCTCGTCGAGATGGACGGGTTCGACGTCAAGGCGAACGTCATCCTCATCGCCGCGACGAACCGGCCCGACATCCTCGACCCGGCACTGCTCCGTCCGGGCCGCTTCGACCGGCAGATCGCCGTCGAGGCACCCGACCTCCAGGGCCGGACCGACATCCTGCACGTGCACGCCAAGGGCAAGCCGATCGTCGACGGAGTCGACCTGCGCGCCGTCGCGCGCCGGACGCCCGGCTTCAGCGGTGCTGACCTCGCCAACGTGCTCAACGAGGCCGCGCTGCTCACCGCGCGCAGCGGCGCCCAGCTCATCGACGACCGTGCGCTCGACGAAGCGATCGACCGCGTCATCGCGGGGCCGCAGAAGCGCACACGGGTGATGAACATCAAGGAGCAGAAGATCACGGCGTACCACGAGGGCGGCCACGCCCTCGTCGCCGCGGCGATGCGCTACACGGACCCCGTCACCAAGGTGACGATCCTCCCGCGCGGCCGGGCGCTCGGCTACACGATGGTCATGCCGACCGAGGACAAGTACTCCACGACGCGCAACGAGCTGCTCGACCAGCTCGCCTACGCCATGGGCGGGCGGGTCGCCGAGGAGATCGTCTTCCACGACCCGACGACCGGTGCGTCGAACGACATCGAGAAGGCCAGCAGCACAGCCCGGAAGATGGTCACCGAGTACGGCATGAGCGAGCGGGTCGGGGCGATCAAGCTCGGTCAGGGCTCCAGCGAGCCGTTCATGGGCCGCGACATGGGCCACCAGCGCGACTACTCCGAGTCCGTCGCCGGCACGGTCGACCACGAGGTCCGCAAGCTCATCGAGTCCGCGCACGACGAGGCGTGGGAGGTGCTCATCGAGTACCGCGACGTCCTCGACGCACTCGTTCTCGAGCTCCTCGAGAAGGAGACGCTCAACCAGAAGGAGCTCGCCACGATCTTCGAGCCGGTCGTCAAGCGGCCGCCGCGCGAGGTGTGGCTCTCCAGCGAGCAGCGCGCGATCTCCGACCGTCCCCCCGTGCTCACTGCCGCAGAGCAGATCGAGCACGGCTCTGGTCCCGTCATCCCGGAGGACGAGGCTGCCGCAGCGCGCGAGGAGAAGGCCGCCGCAGAGATCGTCGAGGTGCCCCCGACAGGGACCGTCGACACGACGAAGCAGACACCGTCGACGTCGTCGACGCCTGAGGTGGATGCCACCGACGGGCCGGTGGCATGACGCCGACCGGCGCTCCGGCGTCGCCCGCGGACGCCGGAGAGGTCGACCTCGAGCGTGCGGCGGCCGCCGTCCGTGAGCTGCTCCTCGCCATCGGCGAGGACCCTGACCGCGACGGCCTCCGGGACACGCCCGCACGGGTCGCCCGCGCGTGCACCGAGATCTTCTCGGGGCTGCGCCAGAGCCCGGCCGACGTGCTCAACGCCGTCTTCGACATCGGCCACGAGGAGATGATCCTCGTCAAGGACATCGAGGTGTACTCGACCTGCGAGCACCACCTCGTGCCCTTCCACGGTGTCGCGCACGTCGGGTACATTCCAGGCCCCGACGGCCGGGTCACCGGCCTGAGCAAGCTCGCGCGGCTCGTCGACGTGTTCGCCCGCCGCCCGCAGATCCAAGAACGGCTCACCGCACAGGTCGCCGACTCGCTCGTCGAGGCGCTCTCTCCGGCCGGCGTCATCGTCGTCGTCGAGTGCGAGCACCTGTGCATGTCGATGCGAGGAGTGCGCAAGCCGGGCTCGCGCACCGTGACGTCCGCCGTGCGCGGGCAGATGCGCAACCCCGCCACGCGAGCCGAAGCGATGAGCCTCATCATCGGGCGTTGACCGCCGTGCGCCACCCCCAGCCGCTGCCGAGCGCGCTGACCAGCCTCGACCGGACGCTCGTCATGGGCGTCGTCAACGTCACGCCGGACTCGTTCTCGGACGGCGGACGATGGTTCGAGCCGGCCGCAGCGATCGAGCACGGGCTCCAGCTGGTGCGTCAAGGCGCCGATCTCGTCGATGTCGGTGGAGAGTCCACCCGACCGGGAGCGCAGCGGGTCCCTCTCTCGGTCGAGCTGGAGCGAGTGGTCCCCGTCGTCGCCGCCCTCAGCGCCCAGGGCGCGGTGGTCTCCGTCGACACGACCCGGGCCGAGGTGGCTCAGCAGGCGCTCGACGCCGGAGCGCTGGTGATCAACGACGTGTCAGGCGGGCTCGCCGACCCCGAGATGGCTGGTGTCGTCGCGAGCAGCGGTGCCGTCTACGTCGCCATGCACTGGCGCGGGCACGCCGACGTCATGGACGACCTGGAGCACTATGACGACGTGGTCGAGGACGTCCGGCGCGAGCTTCTCGACCGTGTCGACGCGCTCGAGTCGGCAGGCGTCCGCAGGCACCAGATCGTCCTCGACCCAGGCCTCGGGTTCTCCAAGGTGGGGTCCGCGAACTGGCCGCTCCTCGGGTGTCTCGACGAGCTCGTCGACCTCGGTCTCCCCGTGCTCGTCGGAGCATCGCGCAAGAGATTTCTCGGACATCTCCTCGCAGGCCCGGACAGCGAGCCTGTCGCGCCGGCCGAGCGTGATCGAGCCACCGCAGCAGTGAGTACTCTGGCAGCAGCATCGGGCGCATGGTGCGTCCGCGTGCACGACGTCACCGGCTCGGTGGACGCCGTGCGCGTCGTTCAGGCATGGTTGGGCGGGCAGCAGCACGGTGAACGGCTGGACGGACAGATGAACGGGGACCGGGGATGAGTGTGCTCGTACAACGATCGGTCCTGGGCCAGAGCGGTTACCCGCTGGACCAGATCCACATCCGGGGCATCGCCGCGCGAGGCTTTCACGGCGTGCTCCAGAGCGAGCGCGAAGCGGGTCAGGACTTCAGCGCCGACGTGACGCTGTACCTCGACACGCGCGCGGCAGCCCGTGGTGACGACCTCACCGAGACGGTGAACTATGCGCTCGTCGCCGAGGACGTCCACGCGATCCTCAGCGGCGAACCGGTCAACCTCGTCGAGACCGTCGCCGAGCGGATCGCCGACGCGGTGCTCACCCGCGCGCAGGTCATCTCCGTCGACGTCACCGTGCACAAGCCCCAGGCGCCGATCCCGCTCCCGTTCGACGACGTCGTCGTCACCATCCACCGCGACCGGGTCAACGTCCCGGTGACCAGCGTGCCCCTCGACGCTCCCGCCGCAGCCGACTTGGAGGCCGACGCCGACGACGGCACCGACCCGCTCGGCACGACGGACGTGCCGTTCCTTCCCGAGCGCGACGACGAGACCGTGCAGGCGCCTGCGCAACCACCGGCGTTCGCACCTGCCCCAGCACCCCAGGAGCAGTCGCATCCTCGGGTGGTTTCCCGGACGGCTTCAGGTCAGGTTCCTATGGCACGCCCGGCGGACGCCGGCGAACCGATCGGGCACCCCGGCGACGGCGCGTCGACAGAGCCGGTGCGCAGCGATCCTCCTGCCTTCGTCCCGACCTTCGCCTTCTCCCCGCCACCTCCTTCTCCTGATCCTGCCCCTGCTCCGACGTCTGCTCCTACGCGGATACCGGCACCGGTGCCCGCACCTGCTCCCATGCGGGTACCCGCACCCGATGCGACGGCCTTCATCCCGCGGCAGACCGTCCCGCTGGCAGGAGACACCGTCCGGCGACCCACGTCGCAGGAGATCGCTGTGCTCGAGGAGCAGGCACGTGTCTCGGCCGAGCGCCGTCGTCCCGAGGTGTTCGGGGTGACACGGATCACCGCGGGCGACCGTCCCGACTTCGTCCTCGACCAGACGACCGTCTTCTCTGCCGTCACCGCAGACGAGCCACGGCAGGTCGCTCCGGTGCGCACCGCTGCCAGCGAGGAACGCTCAGCAGAACCTGCGGCATCCGAGACCACCGCGCTCCTCGACCCTGTCGCGATGCTCGACCGCATGGACACGAGACCGAGCGAGCCTGTCGACGTCGTCGTCGCGCTCGGGGGGAACCTCGGCGAGCCACAAGAGACCCTCCGGCAGGCGGTCGCAGACCTCGGCGCGGTCGCCGGCACGCGGATCGTCGCGGTCGGCCCGCTCGCCAGGTCCGCCGCCGTCGGAGGACCTGAACAGCCCGACTACCTCAACACCGTGGTGCTCTTGCAGACCACGTCGTCGGCCCGCGAGCTCCTCCACGGGTGCCAGCGCATCGAGCAGGCGCACGGTCGAGAGCGGATCGAGCGGTGGGGCCCACGGACCCTCGACATCGACATCATCCTCTACGACAGCCTCATCGACTCCGCCGACGACCTCGAGCTGCCGCACCCACGAGCGCACGAGCGGTCGTTCGTCCTCGCACCGTGGGCGCACGTCGACCCGGACGCTGTCCTGCCGGGCCTCGGTGGGGGACCGGTCGCAGCACTCGCCGCGACGGCACCGGACCGTGACGGGATCCGCTGGCTCGCGCTCGACTGGTTGCAGGAGGCAGAAGAGGCTACCGAAGACCGCCGGGCTTCCCCGCCCTCGATCGCGCCGCAGCAGAGCAATCCGACGCCGCCTCGCGGCGAGGACACCGGCCGCCCAGGGTCGGTCGAAACTCTGATGCCACGCGAGTGACCGGGGGCGCCGCATGATCGGTCGGACCCGGGCATCGACGCTCGCGCTCGCCGGCGGGGGCACGCTCGGCGCAGGCTGGGTGCTCCTGATGCTCCTCGAGGACCGCGGGATATTTCTCTCCCCGGTCCCGTGGGGTGTCGGGCCTGTGCTCCTCGTGCTCGGCGTCGTCGTGTTCTGGACAGGGTGGACGGTCCGGGCATACCAGCGAGGACACCGCCCCGCGCTCAGCGCGCTCCGGGCCGCGCGGACCGCGGCGCTCGCGAAGGCCGCGGCAGTGACCGGTGCGCTGCTCGCCGGCTGGTACGGCGCCCAGGGCCTGCTGGCGCTCGGCAACGGCCCGTTCGAGTCCCAGCAGTCGCGTGCGCTCGCCGCCGGGATCGCGTGCGTCTGCGCCCTCGTGCTCGTCGTCGCAGGCATGATCGCCGAGCGGTTCTGCCAGCTGCCACCACCGAGTGACGAGCCTCGGCTCGAGATAGGCGAGGATGGGGCTCATGACTGACATCTCGGCGACGCCTGCCTCGACCGTGTCGCCGTTCGACCCGGACGACGTCACGTGGGTCCGGGTCTCGACCCGTCTGGCTACCGCACGGCTCATCCTGGCGGGCATCTGGCTGGGGGTCCCTCTCGTGGCCAGCAGCGTCCTCGCAGCCGTCTTCGACGAGCCATGGCTGTGGATCGTGGCTGTCGCACTGCTCGCACTGTCCTTGTGGACCGGGGTCGTCGTCGGTCGCCAGGTCCGGGCGATCGGCTATGCGGAGCGAGACGACGACCTGCTCATCCGTAAGGGGCTGCTCTTCTGCACCCTTGTCGTGGTCCCCTACGGGCGGATGCAGCTCGTCGACGTCACCGCGGGTCCGCTCGCACGCCGGCTGGGCATCGCGTCGGTGCAGCTGCACACGGCGTCGCCCGGGACAGACGCGACGATCGAAGGGCTCGTCCCGAGCGAGGCGTCCCGTCTGCGCGACCGCCTCGCATCGCGCGGCGAGGCGAGGCTGGCCGGCCTGTGAGCACGGGGACGGTCGGCCCGACGCCGGACGTCGGACCAGACAGACCGGACGGACCTGACCGGCCCGGCGGACCAGGAAAGGCCGGTGAGCCTGACGGCCCGGCGGACGGTCTCGCATGGCGGCGGCTGCACCCGGTGACCCCGCTCGTGCGCGGGTGGGCAGTCATCGCTGTCGTGCTGTTCATCCTCGCGCAGCGGTCGGTCGAGGCTCTGCCGTCGGGCGGTTCTGTCCTGCCCACGGACAACGTGTGGATCATCGTCGCTGGTATCGCGGTGATCGGGCTCGTCGGTGGTGTCTATGCGTGGTTGTCGTGGCGTGTCACGCGGTACGCGTACGACGCAGACGCCGTGCACGTGCACTCAGGCATCCTCTTTCGCAAGCAGCGCAAGGTGCGTCTCGACCGGCTCCAGGCGATCGACGTCGTCAAGCCGCTCCTTGCGCGCTTCTTCGGCCTCGCGGAGCTCAAGCTCGAGGTCGCCGGTGGTCCCGGGTCGAACGTCAAGCTCGGTTTCTTGCGTGACGCGGAGGCGTCTGCCCTCCGCAACGCGCTGCTCGCCCGTGCTGCGGGGGTCGAGGAAGACCCCGACGGGACAGCGGCCGTCGAAGCGCCCGAGCGTCCGGTGCTCGATGTCCAGCCGGGTCGGCTCATCGGCTCGCTGCTGCTCTCCGGTGCGACGATCGTTCTCGTGCTCATCCTCGTGGGCTCGTCCGTGGCCGCGATCGCTTCGCGGAGCGGCGCACCGTTCGTCGCGGTCTTCTCCGCGCTCCTCGGCCTCGGGCCGTTCGTCGCGACGAGGTTCACGGGCGAGTTCGGGTTCACGGGGGCGATCTCGCCCGACGGCATCCGCTTGCGTCGCGGCCTCCTCGAGACCCGGTCCCAGACGATCCCGCCCGGACGGGTCCAGGCGATCCGCCTGCGCCAGAGCCTGCTGTGGCGCATGTGCGGTTGGTGGCGGGTCGACGTCAACGTCGCGGGGTACGGCATCGAGACGGACGGGAACCAGACGAACACCGTCCTGCTGCCCGTCGGGACGCGCGACGACGCCTTGCGGGCGCTGTGGCTCGTGCTCCCGGACCTCGGGGTCGAGGATCCTGTCGGTCTGCTCGATGCGGCGCTCGTCGGCTCAGGGCCGGCCGCGGGGTTCACGTCGAGCCCGCGCAGCGCACGGTGGGTGGACCCGCTCGCATGGCGCCGCAACGGGTTCTTCGTCATGGGGCGCGGTCTGCTCGTCCGGCGAGGCCGACTGGTCCGCACGGTCGAGGTCGTGCCGCACGAGCGCACGCAGTCGCTCGCTCTCGTCCAGGGGCCTCTCCAGCGCAGGTTCGGGGTGGCGTCGTTCGTCGTGCACTCGACGGCTGGTCCCGTCTCGCCCAGGGTGCCGCACCTCTCTGGACCGGATGCGGCGTCGCTGCTGCGGGACCAGGCGGAGCGTGCCAGGTACGCCCGTCAGCATGCTGGTCCTGAACGCTGGATGCAGGTGGTCGTCGAGGGAGACGGACAGCGTGAGCAGGTGACGTCCGAGGAAGACGGCGCGGTCGAGACAGGACAGGCACCGGACACCGGACGAGAGGAGGCCCCGTGAGTGCAGCGAGCGGCGCCCGACCGGGACGGCTCGGCGTGGGCATCGTCGGTGCGGGCAAGGTCGGCGCGGTGCTCGGGAGCGCCCTGCGGTCCACGGGTCACGTGGTCGTGGGGGCGAGCGGCATCTCCGAGGCGTCGCGGGACCGCATCGAGAACCTCCTGCCCGGAGTGCCCGTCCTTGAGGTGCGCGATGTCGTGGAGCGCTCGGAGCTCACCGTCCTGGCGGTCCCCGACGACGTCCTGTCCGGCCTGGTCGCCGGGCTCGCGGACCTCGGCGCGTGGCAGCCCGGCCAGATCGTGGTCCACACCTCGGGTCGCTACGGGACAGACGTCCTGGCTCCTGCGCGGGCAGCCGGGGCGATCCCCGTGGCCATCCATCCGGCGATGACCTTCACCGGCACGTCGCTCGACATGAGCCGGCTGGTCGGTGCGACCTTCGCGGTGACAGCGCCTGCTCCCGTCCTGCCGATCGGGCTCGCGCTCGTCGTGGAGATCGGCGGCGAGCCTGTCGTCGTCGAGGAGCGTGACCGTGCGCTCTACCACGCGGCGCTCGCCCACGGTGCGAACCACCTCGTGGTGCTTGTCGCCCAGGCGGCCCAGGCCTTGCAGGTCGCAGGCGTCGACGATCCGGGGCGGGCCCTCGGGCCGCTGCTGCACGCGGCGCTCGACGGTGCGCTCCGGGCGGCCGACGGGGTCTCCGACCCTGTCCAGACGCTCACCGGCCCGGTGGTCCGCGGCGATGTCGGGACGGTCGCCGACCACCTGGCGGTCTTGACGGAGCTCGCGGTCCGGCGCGGTGCGACCGATACACCTGACGCCTACCGGGCGCTCAGCCGGGCAGCGACGGTCCGGGCCCTCGCAGGAGGACGGATCAAGGACGCGCAGGCGCAGGCGCTGCTCGACGTGATCGACAGACCGGAGCACGGCGCTCCGGAGGATGAAGGGTGAGAACCATCAGCAAGGCAGCAACGTCCTCAGGGTCGAGCACGACGGGTGCGTTCGCAGCGGGTGGGCTCGTCGAGCCGCCGTCGCGCGCGCCGGTCGTCGTGCGGACGCGTGCGGAGCTGGCCGTGGCTCTCGGGGAGGCCTCCATGGTCTCGGGCACGGTCGCGTCGACCCGAGCGCTCGTCATGACGATGGGCGCGCTGCACGAGGGGCACCTCGCACTGGTGCGTGCAGCCCGCCAGGTCGCTGACACGGTCGTCGTCTCGATCTTCGTCAACCCCCTCCAGTTCGGCCCGGGGGAGGACTACGAGCGCTATCCGCGGACGCTCGACGCCGACGTCGCCCTGTTGTCCGAGGTCGGTGTGGAGATCGTGTTCGCGCCGGACCGTGACGAGATGTACCCCGGCGGAGACCCCACGGTCAGCGTCACGGCCGGGACACCGGGCGGCATCCTCGAGGGCGCTTCCCGGCCGGGGCACTTCGACGGCGTGCTCACGGTGGTGCTCAAGGTCATCCACCTCGTCCGGCCCGACGTGGCGATCTTCGGCGAGAAGGACGCGCAGCAGATCCTCCTCGTCCGGCGCATGGTCGAGGACCTCGCTGTCCCTGTGCGCATCCAGGGCGTGCCGATCGTCCGGGACGACGACGGCCTCGCGCTGTCGTCGCGCAACGCGTACCTGAGCGCGGACGAGCGGCAGGCTGCGCTGGCGCTCTCTCGTGGCCTTCGAGCAGGTCGCGACGTAGCAGACGAGGGCGGGTCGCCCGCGGAGGTGCTCGCTGCCGCGCGAGGGATGCTCGACCGGTCTGCGGGGGTCGTCACGGATTACGTAGAGCTGCTAGACACGGCTACCGTTGAGGTGGTACCCGAGTCCCACGCCGGGCAGGCGCTCTTGCTCGTCGCAGCACGCGTCGGTGCCACACGACTGATCGACAACATGGCCGTCTCGCTCTCGGCTCGGCCGGGACGGGGCACCTCAGGAGGAACCCAGTGACGTCTTTGCAGCGTCCGATGATGATCGGCAAGATCCACCGTGCGACCGTGACGCAGGCAGACCTGCACTACGTCGGTTCGGTCACCGTGGACGCAGACCTGCTCCATGCTGCGGACCTCGTCCCAGGCCAGCAGGTCGACATCGTCGACGTCACCAACGGTGCACGGCTGACGACGTACATCATCCCGGGCGAGCCCGGCTCCGGGCAGGTGTGCATCAACGGTGCTGCGGCGCACCTCGTGCACCCGGGAGACGTCGTCATCCTCATCGCCTACGGGATGCTCGCCGACGACGAGGCCCGCCACTTCATGCCGCACGTCGTGTTCGTCGATGCGACGAACCGGATCGTCGAGGTCTCGGGCGAGCCCGGCCAGGTGCCCGACGGGTACGGGCTCGAGCCGAGCGGTCTCGACATCGCCCCCTTCCAGGCGCCCCTCGGCGCCGAGGCGTGAGCGCCTCGGAGGCTTCCCCGGTCGGGGTGGCGTCCGACGCCACCGTCTGCGCAGGGCCGAGGCTCGCGACGACGCTCGCCGCGGCGGAGCCCGGATGGGTGACCGAGGCCGACGTGGTGGTCGTCGGCTCGGGGATCGCGGGGCTCACGGCTGCGCTCGAGCTGCGGTCCCGTGTGCCGCGGGTCCTGCTCGTGACCAAGGGCGAGCTCTCGTCCGGGTCGACCGTGTGGGCGCAGGGCGGGATCGCGGCGGCGCTCGCGCCGTCCGACTCTCCTGCTGCTCACCTCGAGGACACGCTCGTCGCGGGTGGCGGGCTGTGCGACCGTCGCGCGGTCGAGGTGCTCGTCACGGAAGGGCCCGCTCGCGTCCGTGAGCTCGTCTCCCGCGGTACGCGGTTCGACACCGAGGTCGACGGCGAGATGTCCCTGACCCGGGAGGGCGGGCACCACGCTGACCGGATCGCGCACGCGGGCGGTGACGCGACGGGCGCGGAGATCTCTCGTGCTCTCGTCGCGCAGCTCGAGGCGGTGCGTGACGACCCGGGCATCGAGGTCATCGAGCAGGCGCTCGTGGTCGACCTCCTGACGAGCGCGGGTCCTGTCGCGCCGACGACCCCGGACGGGGAACGGCGCGCCGTGTGCGGCGTGACGCTGCACGTGCGTGGAGCGGGCAGCCGAGACGGTGTCGGTGCGGTGCGTGCCCGGGCTGTCGTCCTCGCGACGGGAGGTGTCGGCCAGGTCTACGTGGCGTCGACGAACCCGCCGCAGGCGACAGGTGACGGCATCGCGACGGCGCTGCGTGCCGGGGCAGACCTGGGGGACCTCGAGTTCGTCCAGTTCCACCCGACGGTGCTCTGGCTCGGCAGCGCAGCGCGCGGGCAGCTCACCCTCATCTCGGAGGCGGTCCGGGGCGAGGGCGCGTTCCTCGTCGACACCGACGGTCACCGTTTCATGCCCGCGGTGCACCCGATGGCGGAGCTCGCTCCGCGCGACGTCGTCGCGCACGCGATCGTCCGCCAGATGGCGGCGACGGGCTCAGACCACGTGCTGCTCGACGCCCGGCACCTCGGCGCAGACTTCTTGCGGCGGAGGTTCCCGACCATCACGGAGCGCCTCCTGGCTCAGGGCTTCGACATCACGGAAGAGCCCGTGCCGGTAGCGCCTGCGCAGCACTACCACTCGGGTGGCGTCATCACGTCGTTGGCGGGTCGCACCACGCTCCGCGGGCTGTACGCGGTCGGTGAGGTGGCGTGCACCGGGGTGCACGGAGCGAACAGGCTCGCGTCGAACTCGTTGCTCGAGGGTCTCGTGTTCGCCCACCGTGCGGCGGCCGACATCGCTGCCCGGATGGCGGCGGGGGAGCTTCCGCTGCTGCCGGCCGCGCCGCGCGGCGGCAGCGTAGGCCTCGTCATGGCAGCGTCTCGTTCGCGGATCCAACGGGTGACCACCGCCGGCTCGGGGGTGCTGCGCTCTGCGGAGAGCCTGAGGACCGCCGCAGCCAAGCTCGCGGAGGTCCGGACAGACGCCAACGTGCCGGAGCAGGTCCCGGGCGACCTCAGCGTGCAGCCTCAGACTGCCGAGTGGGAGACGAGCAACGTCTTTCAGGTCGCCTCTGCGCTCACGGCGGCTGCGCTGGCGCGGACGGAGAGCCGTGGCGGGCACTTCCGTACCGACTTCCCGGTGCCTGACGCGGCGTGGGAGCGGCGGGTCGTCGTCCGGCTGGACGACGACGGGATCGTGCAGGTCGTCTAGCAAGACCTCATTCACAAGAACTCTTGTACAAGAGTCCTTGTGAACCTATGCTCGGTGACATGACCGAGAACCGCTCCGTCCGCACGCTCCGCCCCGACGACACGGCCGCGCTCCGCGCCCTCGCCCACCCGGCACGCCTCGCCATCCTCGGCGAGCTACGGACCAACGGGCCCGCGACGGTCGGCACCCTCGCGCACGCGCTCACCATCGCGCCAGGCTCGGCGAGCTATCACCTCACGGTCCTCGCCGAGCACGGTTTCGTCGGCGAGACCGACGACCGGCCGCCCGGCCGCCCGGTGGACAAGCGGTCGCGGTGGTGGCGCGCCACCGACCGCACCACCTCGTGGGAACCGTCCGACGTCGCGACGACCCCCGAGGCCGCGGCCGCCGCGCGAGAGCTCGAGGCGAGCATCCTGGGCGTCTATCACGACCGTGCGCTCGCGGCGCTCGACCGACGGCCGGCCCTCGACCCGGCGTGGCAGCGCACCCACCTCCTCGCCGACGACAACCTCCCCCTGACCGTGACCGAGGCCGCCGAGCTCCGCGCCGAGCTCGAGGCCCTCGTCGGCCGATGGTCTGCCCGGGCGCTCGACCGACCACGCTCGTCCGAGCCGACCATGCCCGTCACCCTCATCGTCCAGACCTTCCCGGACCCGACGAGCGCCCCATGACACGTCAGGCCCGACTTTCCGCGACGCGACCCTCCGGGCTCCCTGGGCTGGTCGGCGCGCACACCCTCGCTGTGGTCGGCAACGTCGTCACCCTCGTCGCGCTCCCGCTCTACGTCCTCGACGAGACGGGCAGCGCCGTCCTCACCGGGGTGCTGGCGATCGCCACGACCCTCCCGATCGTGCTGGGAGGCGCCCTCGGCGGCGTCCTCGTCGACCGGTTCGGCTACCGCCGCTCGTCGATCGTCTCCGACCTCGTCGGAGCAGCCACGATCAGCGCGATCCCGCTGCTGCACGCCACGGTCGGCCTGCCGTTGTGGGGGCTCTTCGCGCTCGTCTTCGCCACCGGGCTCCTCGACGCCCCCGGCCAGGGTGCACGGACCGCGCTCGTCCCCGAGGCGGCCGGGCGTGCAGGAGTGCCCCTCGACCGGGCCATGGGCTGGTGGGGAGCTGCACAACGGTCGGGCGCGATGATCGGCGCTCCGCTCGCAGGCCTCCTCGTCGCATGGCTCGGACCGATCGTCGTCCTCGTGCTCAACGGTGCGACCTTCCTCGTCTCCGCGCTCCTCGTCCAGCGCACGGTGCCGGTCGACCTCCAGGCCGAGGACGACCCCACCGGCCCTGGCGCGTCCGGAGACGCTCCGGACGAGGCCTACTGGGCAGCCCTGCGGGCCGGGCTCCAGGCGGTCTGGTCCGCCAGGCTCCTGCGCGCCGTGGTGCTCATGGTGCTCCTCACCAACGCGCTCGACGTCGGCCTGCTCAACGTCGCCCTGCCGGTCTACGCCGCCGACGAGCTCGGCGGCGCCCGCGCCTACGGTCTCCTCGTCGGAGCGTTCGGCCTCGGCGCCCTCACCGGGTCGCTCGTGTACAGCGCGGTCGGCACGCGAGTCTCGCGGCGCGCCACCTACGCCCTCGGTTTCGCGCTCGCTGGGCCGCCCATGTGCTTCGCGCTCGCGGCCCGCCCGGGCCTCGTCGGCTGCGTCGCTGTCATGGTGGTCGGCGGGCTGGCTGCGGGGGCCCTCAACCCCATCATCGGGACGCTGCTCCTCGAGCAGGTGCCTCGACGGATGCGTGCCCGCGTCAACGGTGCGGTGGGGGCTGGTGCCTGGGCCGCGATGCCCGTCGGGGCGCTCGGCGCCGGGGTCCTCGTGGAGGAGGTCGGGCTGGTCACGGCGCTCGTCGTGATGGGCGCCGCCTACACCGTCATTGTCGTGGGTCCGTTCGTGCTGCCCGTCTGGCGTGGGCTGGAGCGCCCTCGGACGGTCGGCACGGTGGACGATCACGGATAGGTTGGGCGCGTGACTGAGACACCCGATCCCGTGACCCCCTCCGCCCCGATCGCAGCGCACCTCGCGCCCGGGCTCGATCCAGGGTGGGTGGCCGACGTCGTGCGCCGCACCCTCGACGAGGACCTCGGTGGCGATCCTGGTCGCGACGTGACGAGCGAGTCGACCATCGGTCCCGACGCACCGGCGGTCGCCCACCTCGTGGCGCGGGCGGACGGGGTCGTGGCCGGGCTCTCCGTCGTGGCGGAGGTGCTCGACCAGGTCGCTACCCGCTTCGCGCTCGCTGGCGTCGTCGTCGTGCTCGAGGCGCAGGACGGCGACCGGGTCGCGGCTGGGCGCAGGCTCGCGGTCCTCACGGGACCTGCACGGGTCGTGCTCGTCGCGGAGCGCTCGCTCCTCAACCTCGTCAGCCGGGCGTCCGGTGTCGCGTCGGCGACGCGGCGCTGGGCGGACGTGCTCGACGGGACCGGTGCGACCGTCCTGGACACCCGCAAGACGACGCCGGGCCTGCGGGAGCTGGAGAAGTACGCGGTCCGCGCCGGCGGCGGGACGAACAAGCGGATGGGGCTCTACGACGTGGCGATGGTCAAGGACAACCACATCGTCGCGGCCGGCTCGGTGTCAGGTGCCATCGAGGCGGTCCGCACCACCTACCCGGGGGTGCTCGTGCAGGTGGAGGCCGACACGGTCGAGCAGGCGCTCGAGGCGGTCGGTGCCGGTGCGAGGTTCCTTCTTCTCGACAACATGCCCACAGACGTGCTGGCGAGCACCGTCCAGGCGGTGCGTGCGCTCGAGCACACGACCGGAAAGGTCGAGCTCGAGGCGACGGGCAACCTCACGCTCGATCGCGCGCGCGAGGTCGCTGAGACGGGCGTGGACTTCCTCTCCGTGGGTGCGCTCACGCACTCGGCGCCGATCCTCGACCTCGCTCTCGACCTCGTCGCGGGCTGACCGGAGCCGTCGCGGGACCCGGGAGTGCCCCTCTGGCGTACGACTAGGATTGCCGGGTGACTCCTCCGCAGACCCCCGCCCCCAGCACGACGCCAGAGCACGGCGACGACGATCTCCCCGAGCAGCTGCGGGTCCGTCGCGAGAAGCGCGACCGGTTGATCCAGGGCGGTGGTGAGGCCTACCCGGTGTCGGTCCCACGGACCCACACGATCGCCGAGGTCCGCAGCGCCTACGCGCACCTCGAGCAGGGGGAGGAGACCGACGAGCTCGCTGGGGTCGCTGGTCGTGTCGTCTTCCTGCGCAACACCGGCAAGCTGTGCTTCGTCGCCCTGCAGGACGGTGAGGGCAACCGCCTGCAGATCATGCTCAGCCAGGCGGTCGTGGGCGAGGAGTCGCTCGCCGCGTTCAAGGCGGACGTCGACCTCGGGGACCACCTCTTCGCTCACGGTCGGGTCATCAGCTCCAAGCGCGGCGAGCTGAGCGTCTTTGCCGACTCGTGGCAGATCGCGGCGAAGTCGCTGCGCCCGCTGCCTGTCCTGCACAAAGAGCTGTCCGAAGAGGCACGCGTGCGTCAGCGGTACGTCGATCTCATCGCGCGTCCTGCAGCGCGCGACGTCGCACGGCTGCGTGCCGGTGTGGTGCGTTCCTTGCGGGACAACCTGCACCGGCGGACATTCATGGAGATCGAGACCCCGATGCTCCAGACGATCCATGGAGGCGCGTCGGCGCGCCCGTTCACGACGCACATGAATGCATTCGACATCGATCTCTTCCTGCGTATCGCGCCGGAGCTCTTCCTCAAGCGGGCTGTCGTCGGTGGAATCGAGCGCGTCTTCGAGATCAACCGGAATTTCCGCAACGAGGGCGCTGACTCGACGCACTCGCCCGAGTTTGCGATGCTCGAGGCGTATGAGGCCTACGGTGACTACGACACGATGGCCGCTCTGACGAAGGACCTCGTGCAGGGTGCCGCGCGCGACGTGCTCGGTAGCACGGCGGTGACGCTTCCTGACGGTGAGGAATACGACCTCGGCGGCGAGTGGGCGCAGATCACGATGTATGGCTCGTTGTCCGAGGCGCTCGGTGAGGAGATCACTCCGGAGACGACGCTCGACGCGCTCGTCGCCCGTGCTGCGCGGGACGGCATCTCTTTCGATCCCAAGAAGGCCAGCCACGGCAAGCTCGTGGAAGAGCTGTGGGAGCACCACGTCGGTGATTCGTTGTACGCGCCGACATTCGTCCGTGACTTTCCGGTCGAGACCTCGCCGCTGACGCGCGACCACCGTTCGGTCCCGGGCCAGGTGGAGAAGTGGGATCTCTACGTGCGCGGCGTCGAGCTGGCCACTGCTTACTCCGAGCTCGTCGACCCGGTCATCCAGCGTCAACGGTTCGAGGCGCAGGCTCTCCTCGCGGCGGCCGGAGACTCTGAGGCGATGGCACTGGACGAGGACTTCCTCACAGCGATGGAGTACGCGATGCCGCCGAGCGGGGGCATGGGGATGGGGCTCGACCGTCTCCTCATGGCGCTGACGGGGCTGGGGATCCGCGAGACCATCCTCTTTCCGCTGGTCAAGCCGACCCAGTAACGACTCAGCCCCGCCCCGCACCGTCGGCGGACCGCTGCGGGGTGCGGTGCCGGTGCGACACAGGGATTCCCAGGTTCGCGTCGTAGAGTGACCGGGTGGATACATTCTGGCAGGTTGCTGAAGCGCTCGTGCCGTCAATTGGCGTCGGCGTGATCTTCTACATCGCCATGCGATTCATCATCCGTGCGGACCGCAACGAGCGGGCAAATCTCGCGGAATTGGACCGTATTGAGTCGACTGATGGTGGTACGGACGGCCGGGAGCCGGCCTCGCGAGGGCTGTGAACGGACGACCGATTTCCTGCCCGTGTTGACGTGGATTGCTTAATGGTGTGATCATGAATGTTCGGTGGTGAATCATCATGATCCGCGACGAACGACAGAATGGTAGGTGCCCTCAGTGGCTCAGAAAGTACAGGTCATTCTTGTCGATGACCTTGATGGCGGTAGCGCAGACGAGACCGTCACGTTCGCTCTGGACGGCGTCACCTATGAGATCGATCTGACCACGGACAATGCAGCTCAGCTTCGCGACTCTCTCTCCACGTGGACGGGTCACGCACGCAAGGTTGCGCGTTCCGGTGCGAAGGCTGCACGCCGACCGAGCGGCCGTGCTGCCGCGGGTGGCTCCAGCGCGAACACGATTCGTGAATGGGCTCGTTCCAACGGATATTCTGTGAACGAGCGCGGTCGTATCTCGGCGGAGATCCGAGCAGCGTACGAGGCGGCAAACTAACGTCTGGACATCTCTGATATGTGTGGGTGGCTGGTCTTCGGACCTGCCACCCACACGTCTGTCCAGGCTGCGTGTCCTTCCGCCATCGAGTGATCGAGCGATCTGAGAGGCCTGAACCGTGCACTGGTTGTTCGTCGGTACCTATCCCACCGGAGACGGACCTGGAACGGGCGAGGGCATCTGGGGTGTCCCGCTCGATACGGGCACCGGCCGCCTCGGCGCACCACGGCTGCTCGTCGAGGCAGCAGCGCCCTCGTTCGTGGCCGTGTCTCCGTCGGGACTGCGGCTGTATGCAGTGTCTGAGCAGGCGCACGGCACGCTGTCAGCGTTCGCGGTGACTCTGGTCGACGGCACGCCTGTCCTCGAGCGGCAGGGCGACGAGCCGAGCGGGGGAGCCGACCCGTGCCACGTCGTGGCGCTCGAGCACGAGGTGTGGGTGAGCAACTACTCCTCGGGGACGTTCGGCGTCCAAGTGCTCGACGACGCTGGCGACCTCCTCCCCGGTGGCCTCGTCACGTTCGAGCACGTCGGTTCCGGCCCTGTCCTCGATCGTCAGGGTGGTCCGCACGCGCACTCGTCGCTCGCGACACCGTGCGGCAGGTTCGCCTGGGTGATGGACCTCGGGACAGACGAGGTCCGACGCTATCGGCGCACGGACGGCTGCGGGAGTGCCGCAGGGACCGGCGATTCCGGGACGGTCGAGCCGGACGGTACCGCGGTCGTCTTCGGTCCGGGGACCGGCCCACGGCACGCTGTCGTCCACCCACGAGGGACGGCGTTCGTCGTCGGGGAGCTCGACGCGTCCGTGCACGTGGTGCAGACGGATCGAGACTCGGGCAGCGGCGTCCCGGTGACGCGCGCTCCGGCGTGCGTGACGCCGTCGCGCGAAGGGGTGGTCCCGCTCCCGTCCCACGTCGCGCTGAGCCCGGACGGTACGCGGCTCTACGTCGCGGTCCGCGGGCCTGACGTGGTGTCGACCTTCGCGGTCCACGTGGGAGGGGAGAGCGAGCCTGCGACGATCGAGCACCGTGCAGACACGTCGGTCGCCGGGGTGTGGCCCCGCCACTTCGCCGTCGTCGAGGCAGACGACGGCGCGGACCTTCTCGTCGTCGCGAACCAGGAGTCGTCGTCGCTCGTCGTGCTGCGGATGGACCCTTCGACAGGTGCGGGGGTCGTGGTGTCGCAGGCGCAGGTGCCTGCTCCAGCGTGCGTCGTCGTCGCGTGACCTGGTCTCACGCGAGGTCACGCGCCTGACCTCAGGCCGGGCGCGTGGTGTGCCTCAGGCGGGACGCGCGCGGAGGATCTCGAGGTCCACGAGGCCGGCGACGGTCGGCAGGCAGTGCCCGCACGCTCCGCCGGCGCGCGTCTTGACCTGGATGTCGTCCAGGCTGGCGCAGCTTCCGTCCTGCATGGCGGTCCGGATCTCTCCGGCGCTCACGTTGTTGCAGGTGCAGACCATGTGGTCGTCGGCGAGCAGGTCGCACTCTGCCGCGGACAGCGGCACGACCACCTCAGGGGCGTCGGCCGGGTCGTCGAGCATGAGCCGCAGAGCTGCGAGCGAGGAGGCACTGGTGGTTGCTGCCGACTGTTCCATGCTCACCATCTTCCGCTGTGGGCCCGGGGAGATCATGGGACCTTTGGGCCGGTACGGTATCGATCCGTGCTGAACGACGAGACGACCCCCGTCCGTGGTGGGAAGATGGTCCGATGCACCTTGTGACCGTACGCGCATGACGCACGACCTGCCGAGGGTGGCGATGCTCTCCGTCCACACCTCGCCGCTGGAGCAGCCCGGCACCGGGGACGCAGGCGGCATGAACGTCTACATCACCGAGCTGTCCCGTGCGCTCGCGCGTCGTGGTGCGAGCGTCGAGATCTTCACACGTCGGACGTCGTCTGCCCAGGCTGGCGTCGTCCAGGTCAGCGACGGAGTCCTCGTCCGGCACATCACGGCCGGCCCGTTCGAGGGGCTCGACAAGAACGACCTCCCTGGCCAGCTGTGCTATTTCTCGGCAGGTGTCCTCCGGACGGAGGCCGCACGCCAGGTGGGCTGGTACGACGTGGTGCACTCGCACTACTGGCTCTCCGGGCAGGCAGGCTGGCTCGCCGCCGACCGGTGGGGCGTCCCGCTCGTGCACGCGATGCACACCATGGCGCGAGTGAAGAACGCGACGCTGGCCCCGGGAGACGCAGCCGAGCCGATGGGGCGGATCATCGGGGAGGAGCAGGTGGTCGAGGAGGCCGACGCGCTCATCGCCAACACTCCGGCCGAGGCGCACGACCTCATCACGCAATATCACGCCGACCCGGCGCGCGTGCACGTCGTGACACCTGGGGTGGACCTCGAGACGTTCTCGCCCGAGGGCCCCGGCCGGGCCGCAGAGCGTGCTGCCCTCGGGCTTCCTCTGGACACGAAGATCGTGCTCTTCGCAGGACGGGTGCAGCTCCTCAAGGCACCCGACGTCCTCATCCGTGCGCTCGGGGTGCTCGCCGACCATGGCGAGCCGGTCCCGACCCTCGTCGTCCTGGGCGGACCCAGCGGACGGCCGACCGCGTTGCGCGAGCTCGAGGCGCTGGCGTACCAGGTCGGGGTCTCGGAGCACGTGGTCTTCCACCCGCCGGTAGGCCGGACAGAGCTCGCACGCTGGTTCCGGGCTGCAGACGTCGTCGCTGTCCCGTCGCGCAGCGAGTCGTTCGGGCTGGTCGCCGTGGAGGCCCAGGCGTGCGGGACCCCGGTCGTCGCAGCTGACGTGGGCGGGCTCCGGACCGCGGTCGCCGACGGCGTCTCGGGGATCCTCGTCCCCGACCACGACCCGAGCCGGTGGGCGCGCACGCTCGGAGACCTCTTGCGCGACGACGCACGGCGGGCCGACCTCGCCCGCGGTGCCGTGCGGGTGGCCGCCGAGTTCAGCTGGGACGCGACGGCGGAGCAGACCCTCGAGGTCTACTCGTCGGCGGTCCGCGCGTGAGGTCCGTGCCTGATCGGACGGGAGTGTCCATCGGTCGAAAGGCCCAGTCGCGGGGTGTCCTGCATGCGGCAGGATAGGACCATGACATACACCCTTGTGCTGCTCCGTCACGGCGAGAGCGAATGGAACGCGAAGAACCTCTTCACAGGCTGGGTCGACGTCCCGCTGTCCGAGAAGGGCGTCGAGGAGGCTGCGCGCGGCGGCAGGCTGCTCGCCGAGGCCGGCATCCTCCCGGACGTCGTGCACACGTCGCTCTTGCGCCGTGCGATCACGACCGCGAACCTCGCGCTCGATGCCGCAGACCGTCACTGGATCCCGGTCAAGCGCGACTGGCGCCTCAACGAGCGCCACTACGGTGCGCTCCAGGGCAAGGACAAGAAGCAGACGCTCGCCGAGTTCGGCGAGGAGCAGTTCATGCTGTGGCGTCGTTCCTACGACGTCCCGCCGCCCGCGATCGAGCTCGGCTCTGAGTTCTCGCAGGACACCGACCCTCGTTACGCGGACGCCCCCGTCGTGCAGAGCGAGTGCCTCAAGGACGTCCTCGTCCGCGCCCTGCCGTACTGGGAAGGGTCGGTCGTCCCGGACCTCCAGGCAGGCAAGACGGTGCTCGTCGCGGCGCACGGCAACTCGCTGCGCGCGATCATCAAGCACCTCGACGGAATCGACGACGACGCGATCGCGGGCCTCAACGTGCCGACCGGCATCCCGCTCGTCTACGAGCTCGACGAGAACCTCGCACCGGTCGTCAAGGGCGGTCGGTACCTCGACGCCGACGCTGCCGCTGCTGCGATCGCGGCAGTCGCCAACCAGGGGCGCTGACCACCCGCGTCGTCGACGCAGGCTCATGACGACGGGCCGGGGCTCCTCGAGGAGTCCCGGCCCGTCGTCATGAGCGAGGTGCTGGTGTGCTGAGCGGGTGCGGCCGCTCGACCGCGGCGGGTCTGATCAGACGGAGCGGATCGCCGACGCCTCGGCGAAGTCGCCGGTGACGAGATAGACGACGCGACGGGCGATCGAGACGCCGTGGTCGCCGAAGCGCTCGTAGTAGCGCCCGACGAGCGTGATGTCGATCGTCTCCTGCGCGGTCCCGTCCCAGCTCTCGCCGAGGAGCGCAGCGAACGTGTCCTGGTGCAGCGCGTCCAGGAGGTCGTCGTCGCGCTCGATGTTGGCCGCGACGGTGAGGTCACGGGTGGTGAGGAGCGTGGTGGTGCGACGCGCGACGCGGGTCGCGGCGTCGTGCATGGCAGCGAACGTGTGCTCGGCTGCTGGTGCGATCGCCTTGCTGGGGTAGCGGCCCCGAGCAACCTGAGCGACGTGGCGGGCGAGGTCGCCCATCCGCTCGAGCGTCGCGCTCATCCGCAACGCGCTGACGACCACGCGCAGGTCGGTCGCCACCGGTTGCTGCTGGGCGAGGAGCAGCACGCAGCGCTCGTCCAGGTGTCGCTCGATCTGGTCGATCGCATGGTCGTCGGCGATGACGGACTGTGCGAGCTGGAGGTCGGCAGTCAGCAGCGCGGTGCCCGCGCGGCTGATGGCAGACTCCACCAGACGGCTCATCTCGGCCAGGTCGTCACCGACCTGCTTGAGCTCTGATTCGAAGATCTCGCGCATGTGTTCCCTCTCGTGGTGTGGTGCAGCGACCACGATGACAAGTCCAGGTGTGGCTGCGGGGGCCGTCTCGTGAACGACGGGCCGACTCAACATGAACACTGGGTGACCAGTCTCGCCCGTGCACTGACCATCTGTCGTCTGAACGGCCAGGCGGCCACTGTATGCCTGCTGGTGATCGTAGGCTGACGCCGTGGACGGATATTCGATCATCGTGGCAGGACTGCTCGGTCTCATGACCGGTGTGCTCGCGACCCTGGCGTTCCGGATGAGCGAGCGAGAGCAGCGCTCGGTTCCCGTGCGGGTGCCTCCGGAGATCGATCCGGGCGTGGTGAGGGTCTTGGCCGTCCTCCGTTCTGCGGCCGTGGTCCTCGGCGCCGACGACCGCGTCGTGCGAGCCAGCGCACAGGCGTACGCGCTCGGGATCGTCCGGACAGACGCGGTCGCCCACCCGGCGATCCAGGACATGGTCGACGCGGTGCGCCGGGACGGTGTCATCGCCGACGAGGAGCTCGAGCTGCCCCGCGGGCCGATCGGTCGGGGGCGCGTCATGGTCCAGGTCAGGGTCGCTCGGCTCGACAGCGACCACGTCGTGGTTCTCGGCGAGGACCGCACGGAGGCGCGACGCGTCGAGGCCATCCGTCGCGACTTCGCGGTGAACGTGTCGCACGAGCTCAAGACGCCGGTCGGTGCGATCTCCCTGCTCGCCGAGACCATGCAGGACGCTGCAGACGACCCGGAGGCGGTGCGCCACTTCGCCGGACGGATGCAGCAGGAGTCGACCAGGCTCGGCGCTCTCGTCCACGAGATCATCGAGCTCTCCCGCCTCCAGGTGGCCGGTGCTCTCACGGAGATCGGTGTCATCGAGGTCGACGAGGTCGTTGCCGAGGCAGCGGACCGGGCTCGGGTCGTCGCCCAGGCGAAGGAGATCACGCTCGACGTCGGTGGAGAGCCGGGCCTGCGGGTCTTCGGCGACCACGCGCTCCTGGTGACCGCTGTGCGGAACCTGCTGGACAACGCGGTCGCGTACTCGGGGTCCAACACGCGGATCGGGCTCGGTGTGCGCAGCGCGGGCGACCTCGTGGAGATCGTCGTCGTCGACCAGGGGATCGGTATCGACGCGAGCCAGCAGGCGCGGATCTTCGAACGTTTCTACCGCGTCGACCCGGCGCGCTCTCGCGACACCGGTGGAACAGGTCTCGGCCTGAGCATCGTCAAGCACATCGCGTCCGACCATGGCGGGGACGTGCGGATCTGGTCCGAGCCCGGACGCGGATCCACGTTCACCCTGCGCATCCCGTCAGCCGGCGCAGAGCACACATCTCCTGAGGAGGACGCATGACCCGCATCCTGGTGGTCGAGGACGAGGAGTCCTACCGCGAGCCGCTCACGTACCAGCTGACCCGTGAGGGCTTCGAGGTGGTCGCGGTCGCGACAGGGCTCGAGGCGCTCGCCGCGTTCGACGAGGGGGGAGCGGACCTCGTCCTGCTGGACCTCATGCTCCCCGGGCTGTCCGGCACCGAGGTGTGCCGGGAGCTGCGCCAGCGGTCGGACGTGCCGGTCATCATGCTCACGGCGAAGGACGGCGAGATCGACAAGGTCGTCGGGCTCGAGCTCGGTGCGGACGACTACGTGACGAAGCCGTACTCGTTCCGTGAGCTGCTCGCACGGGTGCGCGCGGTCTTGCGTCGCCGGCAGCCGGCTGCCGGAACCGAGGACGATCCGTTGGAGGACATGCTCGTCGCCGGACCTGTGCACATGGACGTGGAGCGGCACGTCGTCACCGTGCGGGGAGAAGCTATCGCGCTCCCGCTCAAGGAGTTCGACCTCCTCGAGTTCCTGCTCCGCAACGCAGGCAGGGTCCTCACACGTGGGCAGCTCATCGACCGGGTGTGGGGATCGGACTACGTCGGTGACACCAAGACGCTCGACGTCCACGTCAAGCGGATCCGGTCCAAGGTCGAGATCGACCCGGGGACACCAGAGCTGCTGCTCACCGTGCGCGGCCTCGGATACAAGTTCGTCGAGGCAGAATGACCGTTATACCCCTCGGTGTCGGGAGGTGGGGCCGTGTCCGCTGGAGTATCTGTGCACTGTTCATCTTCCGTTCACCCTGGGAGCGTCGTCGCGTCATCCGGACTCCTTAGCGTCGTCCTAGATCGCAGACAACCCGTGCTGCGGCCGAGAACTTGAGGATGGGTCAGACAGTGAAGCGTGTGAACAACCGCAGCCTCACCAGCATCGCGCTGGTCGGAGCAGTCGCAGTTTCCCTCGCCGGGTGCGGCGCCGATGCAACCAGCTCGGACAGCTCCACGTCCGCCAGCACGGAGGGCGCAGAGCTCAGCGGAAACCTTGCCGGTGCGGGCGCCAGCTCGCAGGAGAAGGCGATGAACGGCTGGATCGCGACCTACACGGGCGTCGCTCCTGACGTCACCGTGTCGTACGAGTCGATCGGCTCCGGCGGTGGCCGCGAGCAGTTCCTCTCTGGTGGCGTGCAGTTCGCCGGGTCGGACGCCGCGCTCAAGGACGACGAGCTCGAGTCGGCAGTCGAGCGCTGCTACGGCGGCGAAGCGATCGAGCTTCCGCTGTACATCAGCCCCATCGCCGTGGTCTACAACCTGCCTGGCGTCGACGCCGCGAACCTCAACATGTCGGCTGAGCTCATCGCCAAGATCTTCAACGGCGACATCACGATGTGGAACGACCCGGCGATCGCCGCCGAGAACGAGGGCGTCGAGCTCCCGGACATCGACATCATCCCGGTGAACCGCTCTGACGAGTCCGGCACGACGGAGAACTTCACCGAGTACCTCTCCGCCGCCTCGAACGGCGCCTGGACCCACGAGGCGAGCGGCGACTGGCCGATCTCCGGCACGCAGTCGGGTGCACAGACGTCTGGTCTCATCGACACCGTGACAGGTGCCGAGGGTGCGATCGGCTACGCCGACGCGTCCCGCGCCGGTGACCTCGGTACGGTCGCTCTCAAGGTCGGCGACGAGTACGTGCCGTTCTCGGCAGAGGCCGCCGCGAAGGTCGTCGACGCTTCCCCGCGCACGGAAGACTCGACGGACAAGCGTCTTGTCGTCGAGCTCGACCGCACCACCACCGAGTCGGGCGCCTACCCGCTCGTTCTCATCTCGTACTCGATCGCGTGCTCGCAGTACGAGGACGAGGCTGACGCCGCCAACGTCAAGGCGTTCCTCAGCTACGTCGCCAGCGCGGAGGGCCAGGACGTGGTCGCCGCGGCCGACGTCGCAGGCTCCGCCCCGATCTCGGACGACCTGCGTGCCGAGGCACAGGCTGCGATCGACTCGATCAGCACCGTCGGCTGACACCCGAGGGCCGCACCGGGACCTGTCCCGATGCGGCCCGTGTCGTTGGACCCGTTCCACACCTCACCATCGACGGAGAACCAGTGGCCGTACTGAGCCCCACCCGGGCTGACAAGCAGCTCAACGAGAGAGAGCCGGACGTGAAGCGCAACAAGGGCGGGATCGCCGGGCGCATCTTCCAGTACCTCTCCGTCGGCGCAGGTCTGACGATCCTTCTGACACTGGCAGCCGTGGCCGTCTTCCTCGTCGTCCGTGCCTGGCCGGCGCTGACCGCGAGCCCCGAGGAGCTCCAAGAGATCTCGTGGTTCAGCGGGAGCTCGCTCCTCGGGTATGTCGGGCCGCTGATCTTCGGCACCCTGCTCGCGTCGATCCTCGCCCTCCTCATCGCCGTGCCGCTCTCGATGGGCATCGCGCTCTTCATCTCGCACTACGCTCCACGCTCGCTCGCGCAGGCTCTCGGCTACGTCATCGACCTGCTCGCGGCGATCCCGTCGGTCGTCTACGGGCTGTGGGGCGCGCTGTGGCTCGCGCCGACGCTCGACCCGATCTTCCAGTGGATGACCGACTTCCTCGGCTTCATCCCGCTCTTCGCGGGGTATCAGCCGCCAGCGAAGAACGTGCTGACAGCCTCGGTCGTCCTGGCCGTCATGATCCTCCCGATCATCACCGCAGTCGCCCGTGAGGTCTTCCTCCAGACTCCGCGACTGCACGAGGAAGCCGCGCTCGCCCTCGGCGCGACGCGCTGGGAGATGGTTCGCACGGCCGTCATCCCGTTCGGGCGGTCCGGCGTCATCAGCGCCTCGATGCTCGGCCTGGGCCGCGCGCTCGGCGAGACGATGGCGGTGCTCATGATCCTGTCCCCGGGAGCCCTGTACTCGTTCTTCCTGCTCAAGCCAGGGCAGCACCAGACGATCGCTGCGAACATCGCGTCGAAGTTCCCGGAAGCGTCCGGGCTGTCCGTCAGCGCACTCATCGCGACCGGCCTCGCGCTGTTCGTGATCACGCTTGCCGTCAACATGTTCGCCCGGTGGATCATCTCTCGCCGCAGCGAATTCTCTGGAGCCAACTGATGACGACCACGACCGTCGATCCCGCCACCGGGACGCAGACCCTAGCTCGTCGGAAGCTCGCGTCGTGGGCGCCCTGGGCATTCGCTGCCGGTGCTCTCGTCCTCGCGTTCCTCCTCGTCCTCGTGCTGGGTACACCGACCTTTGCGTCAGTCGGGGCGCTCGCCATCGTGCTCTACGCAGTCGGGCTGACCCTGACGTCACGGATCGTCGAGGGCGAGCGCCAGGCCACGGACCGGCTGGCGACGACGCTCATCACGCTCGCGTTCGGGGTCGCCCTCATCCCTCTCGTGTCGCTGCTCTGGACGGTCGTCGTCGAGGGGTCGAAGCGATTCAGCCCGACGTTCCTCAACACGAACATGGTCGGGGTCTTCGGGGACATGACCGAGGGCGGTGTTTACCACGCGATCATGGGGACCCTGCTCATCACGGTCGCCGCGGCAGTGATCTCGGTGCCGATCGGCATCCTCACCGCGATCTACCTCGTCGAGTACGGGCAGGGGCACCTCGCCCGGAGCATCACGTTCCTCGTCGACGTCATGACCGGCATCCCGTCGATCGTCGCGGGCCTCTTCGCGTTCACGCTCTTCACCTGGGTTTTCGGCCCGGCCTACCGATCGGGCCTCATGGGTGCCGCAGCGCTCTCGGTGCTCATGATCCCTGTGGTCATCCGGTCGTGCGAAGAGATGCTGCGGCTCGTGCCGAACGAGCTCCGGGAAGCGGCGTACGCGCTCGGTGTCCCGAAGTACCTGACGATCATCAAGGTCGTCCTGCGCACAGCAGTCGCCGGTATCGTCACCGGCGTGATGCTCGCAGTCGCTCGTGTCATCGGTGAGACCGCTCCCTTGCTGCTCACCGTCGGTATCGTCACGAACGTCAACTGGGACCTCTTCGACGGTCGGATGGCGACCCTGCCGGTGTACGCCTATCGCCAGTACTCTCAAGGTGGCATCGGCGTGGAACGCGCCTGGGCCGCTGCGCTGACGCTCATCGCGATCGTCATGATCCTCAACATCGTCGCCCGGCTCGTGAGCCGGTACTTCTCACCGAAGGCCATCCGTTGACCGCGGTCCGCACGTCCCGTCCTGCACCACCCGCCGTCATGGTCTCCGCACCGGCGAGCTTCCTGAAAGGAACCACGTGTCCAAGCGCATCGACGTCAGCGATCTGAACGTCTACTACAGCGAGTTCCTCGCCGTCGCGGACGTCTCCATGACCATCGAGGAGCGTTCTGTCACGGCGCTCATCGGTCCGTCAGGCTGCGGGAAGTCGACCTTCCTCCGCACCCTCAACCGCATGCACGAGGTCATCCCCGGAGCGCGCGTCGAGGGCAAGGCGGTCATGGACGGCCGCGACCTCTACGCGGCAGAGGTCGACCCGGTCGACGTCCGTCGTCAGGTCGGCATGGTCTTCCAGCGACCCAACCCCTTCCCGACGATGTCGATCGAGGAGAACGTCCTCGCGGGCGTTCGCCTGAACAACCGTCGGATCTCGAAGTCCGACGCGTCCGACCTCGTCGAGTCGTCGTTGCAGGGCGCCAACCTGTGGAACGAGGTGAAGGACCGACTCGGCCGACCAGGCTCCTCCCTCTCCGGTGGGCAGCAGCAGCGCCTGTGCATCGCGCGGGCGATCGCGGTGAAGCCGGACGTCCTGCTCATGGACGAGCCCTGCTCGGCGCTCGACCCGATCTCCACGCTCGCCATCGAGGACCTCATGGCCGAGCTCAAGGACGAGTACACGATCGTCATCGTCACGCACAACATGCAGCAGGCCGCACGCGTCAGCGACCGGACGGCCTTCTTCAATATCGCCGGAACGGGCAAGCCTGGTCGTCTCATCGAGATGGACGATACCTCGACGATGTTCTCCTCCCCGACGCAGAAGGCCACGGAGGACTACATCTCCGGTCGCTTCGGGTGAGCACCCCGCCGCACGGCCGCTGACGACGAAGGCCGGTCTCCCTGAGGGGAGGCCGGCCTTCGTGCGTGCAGAGGACCTACTCGGACGGGACGAAGTCTGCGTACTCGTCGAGGGTGCTGTCGAGCACGGGCACGAACACGTCGATGCTCTCGCCGGCGCTAGTCGTCAGCGTGACGGGCAGGTTCGCACCGGGAGCGACGGTGACCTGGTCGATGAGCAGCATGAGGCCGTCGTCGACGGAGAAGTTCACGGTCTCGCCGGCCTCCAGCTGTACGGGGATGGTGACCGACCCGTCCTGCGCCGCGATCGTGAGCGTCTCGGGCTCTGCGGACGCGCTGCTCGCTGCGCCGAGCAGGCGTCCGGCGGCGTCCTTGCTCGGGCTGAGGATCATGAGGTTGAGGACGTCGAGGTCCCCGACCTGCGCGCGGATGCCGTCGGACGCCGCGTAGGGCACGTCCGTCGTGATCGGCGAGCACGCGGCGAGCGCGAGGGCGAGACCTGCGACGCCGAGGGCGAGCGCTGGACGGGGCAGGGTCTTGTGGCGCATCAATGAACTCCTGTAGTCGCGTGCGGGCCTCGCGTGGCGGCTTCTGGCGGCTCAGCCCCCGATTTTCGGCGCGGACCATAACCTCCCGATCGTACCGGTCCGCTGCTCCGTCCGGCGCGTCGGATGCTGTGGTAGCGCCCACATCGACGGCCCTGCGCCGAGCCGTCCTCGAGCCTCCTCCCCGTCGAGACCCGACGACCGGCCCGGAATTTCAACGTTCTGACGTGGTAAGATCGGCATCCGCGAAAGGGGACTTCCACAGATGACGTTCACAGTTGGGGAGACCGTTGTCTACCCGCACCACGGTGCCGCTCTTATTGAAGAGATCAAGACCAGGACAGTCCGTGGCGAGGAGAAGGTCTACCTCAAGCTCAAGGTCACGCAGGGAGATCTGACGATCGAGGTGCCCGCGGACAATATCGACCTCGTCGGCGTGCGCGACGTCGTCGGCCAGGAAGGTCTCGACCGCGTGTTCGAGGTGCTCCGTGCTCCGTACACCGAAGAGCCGACGAACTGGTCGCGTCGGTACAAGGCCAATGTCGAGAAGATCGCGTCGGGTGACGTGATCAAGGTGGCCGAGGTCGTCCGCGACCTCTCCCGCAGAGACGCCGACCGCGGGCTCTCGGCCGGCGAGAAGCGCATGCTGGCGCGTGCTCGTCAGATCCTCGTGTCGGAGCTTGCGCTCGCCGAGCACACGGAAGAAGAGAAGGCGGAAGCGATCCTCGACGAGGTCCTCGCATCCTGAGCACGCCGATGCTCGACGAGGACGTCACCCCATGACCGCGACGATGGCCTCGGTCGCCATCCTGACGGCTGCCGGCTCCGGCAGCCGTCTGGGCTTCGGCTACCCCAAGGCGCTCGTCGAGGTCGAAGGTCGGACGCTCCTCGCTCACGCAGCGCTCGGTCTGGCCTCGACCGGAGAGATCTGCCGCATCGTGGTCACCGCGCCTGTCGACCACGTCGCAGCCTTCGAGGAGATCCTCCGCTCGACCACCGAGCTGACCGTCCCGTGGGAGGTCGTGACCGGCGGTGCGACGCGTCAGGCGTCTGTGGCCGCCGGGATCGCGGCGCTCGAGCGTGAAGCCGGCGGGCACCCAACCTACGAGGTTGTCCTCGTGCACGACGCCGCGCGCCCGCTCGCTCCGGCGAGCATGATGAAGCGCATCATCGACACCGTGCGTGCTGGATACAGCGCAGTGATCCCTGGATACGCGGTGACCGACACGATGAAGCTCGTCGCGCCG
Organism: Sanguibacter antarcticus; assembly: GCF_002564005.1. Classification (NCBI taxonomy): domain Bacteria; kingdom Bacillati; phylum Actinomycetota; class Actinomycetes; order Micrococcales; family Sanguibacteraceae; genus Sanguibacter; species Sanguibacter antarcticus. The sequence goes on from NZ_PDJG01000001.1 coordinate 3,461,669, forward strand.
GCGCTCGACGCCGAGGGTCCGGAGCTCGTCGCAGGTACTGCGGACCGTTCGTCGTTGCGTGCTGTCCAGACGCCGCAAGGCTTCACCTGGGACCTGCTCGTGCGTGCGCACGCAGCCGGCGTCGACCGCGCACGGTCTGAAGAGACCGCCGCGACGGACGACGCGACCCTCGTCGAGGCCGTCGGGGAGACGGTGTGGGTCGTCGAAGGGCACTCGGCCGCTCTGAAGATCACGACCGCGCACGACCTCGCCGTCGCTCGGCTCCTGGCGAGCGAGATCGGTGCGGCGTCTGTCGCTGCCCACGACGCTTCGGGCACGCTCCGATGACGGTGCTGCCACGGACGGGGCTGGGGATGGACGTCCACGCCTTCGCCTCGTCCGACAGCCCACGCGAGCTCTGGGTCGCTGGGCTGTACTGGCCAGGTGAGCGGGGCCTTGCGGGGCACTCCGACGCCGACGTCGTGGCGCACGCAGCAGCGGATGCGCTCTTCTCTGCAGCAGGGCTCGGCGACCTGGGATCCAACTTCGGCACGAGCGAACCGGAATGGGCAGGCGCCGCAGGCGCGGTGCTGCTCGCCGAGGCTGCCGCTCGCGTCAGGGCTGCCGGGTTCGAGATCGGTAACGTCGCGGTCCAGCTTGTCGGGAACCGGCCACGCCTCGGCTCTCGGCGCGACGAGGCCCAGGCAGTCCTCGGTGCCGCGGCAGGAGCCCCGGTGACCGTCACTGCCACGACCACCGACGGGCTGGGCCTGACAGGGCGTGGCGAGGGGCTCGCGGCCGTCGCGACCGCGCTCGTCGTCCCGCTCTAGCGGTAGCGTCCAACCGTGCGCACCGGTCCCACCTGTGCCCGTCCACGTGCTGGGTCGTCGGTCCCGCGCGCTGACGGCTGAAGCATGATGGGGTGGGGGCGCACGACAAATCAAGGGGAGCAGCACTATGGGATGGACGCTCGAAGAGCGCCGGGACAGGGTCGTCGACGCAGCACTGGAGCTGGCGGCCGATCAAGGTGTCGAGCACGTGAACCTGCGCGCGGCCGCGCACTCCGCGGGGATGTCGTGGGATGCCGCGCAGGGCAGCTTTGACGACCACGCCGACCTGCTCCAGGCGATGAGCTCGTCGCTCGACGAGCGTCATGTGGGCCTCGAGGCGGTCGACCTCACCATGCACGGATCGCTCGAGGAGGACCTCGAGTCCGTCGCGCTGCAGCTGTGGACGACGATGTCGGCCCGTCGCGAGTTCCAGCTCGTCAGCTATGAGCTCGCGATGCTCGCGCTGCGGCGCACGATGCTCCGGCCCCTCGTCTCGGGCCGCTACGACAGGGCGTACGAGGCCGCACTGACCCTGCTCGGTGTCCTGGGCGAGCGTCATGGCGTCACGTGGTCGCGGCCTGCCGAAGACATCGCCCGGTTCGCTGCGACGTTCCTCGACGGTGTCTGCCTCGCCTGGGTGGTTGACCGTGACAGCGAGCTGGCCGAGTCGCAGGTGCGGATGCTCGCGCACGACATCGGGATGCTCGCGAAGCCAGCCTGACGCTCGGTGACGCCAGGATTCATCGCACGACTGCGCCCGCCGGTAGCCTTAGGTCCGTGACCCTTCGACTGTACGACACCGCCACGCGTGATCTGCGCGACTTCGAGCCCGTGAACAAGGGTGAGGTCGGGCTCTACGTGTGTGGCGCAACAGTCCAGGGAGCGCCCCACATCGGGCACATGCGGTTCTCGGTCGCCTTCGACGTCCTCGTCCGCTGGCTGCGCAGAACCGGCCTGCGGGTGACGTACGTCCGCAACGTCACGGACATCGACGACAAGATCATCGCGAAGTCGGCGGCAGCCGGCGAGCCGTGGTGGGCGTGGGCGGCGATCAACGAGCGCGCCTTCTCGGACGCGTACACCTCCCTCGGCAACCTGCCTGCGACCTATGAGCCGCGGGCGACCGGGCACGTGACCGACATGATCGACCTCATGGAACGTCTCGTCGCAGCCGGTCACGCCTACCAGGCGGCCGAGGGCGACGTGTACTTCGACGTGCGGTCGTGGAAGGACTACGGGTCGCTCACCAACCAGCGCCTCGAAGACCTCGCTCCGGCACAGGACGAGGCACAGGTCAGCGCGAAGCGTGACCCGCGAGACTTTGCGCTGTGGAAGTCCGCGAAGCCGGACGAGCCGGAGACGGCGTCCTGGCCCACCCCGTTCGGTCGCGGCCGCCCGGGATGGCACCTCGAGTGCTCGGCCATGGCCCGGCGCTACCTGGGCGAGACCTTCGACATCCACGGTGGCGGGCTCGACCTGCGCTTCCCGCACCACGAGAACGAGCAGGCGCAGTCGCACGCGGCAGGCTACGGCTTCGCCCGGTACTGGATGCACTCCGCGTGGGTGACGCAGGGGGGAGCGAAGATGAGCAAGTCCCTCGGCAACGGGCTCCTCGTCTCTGAGGTCCTCGAGCACACACGTCCGGCAGTCCTGCGCTTCGCGCTCGCCAGCGTCCACTACCGGTCCATGATCGAGTGGACAACCGACACCGTCGGGGACGCGGACGCCACGTGGGACCGGTTTCTCGGGTTCGTCGATCGCGCGACCGAGCGCGTCGGGGCACTGCCCGACGACGTCGTCACCGGCGCCGAGCTTCCGGAGGCGTTCGTTGCCGCGATGAACGACGACCTCAACGTCTCGGCGGCACTCGCTGTCGTGCACGAGCGTCTCAAGGCCGGCAACTCGGCCCTCGCCGAGCGCGACGACCACAGCACGCGCGCCGAGCTCCTCGCGGTGCGCTCGATGCTCGACGTCCTCGGTCTCGACCCAGGACGGTGGACGGACACCTCCGGCGACAACAGGTACGCCACCGCTCTCGACGCACTCGTCACGTGCGAGCTCGAGGCACGCGCCGACGCGCGTGCTGTCAGAGACTTCGCCACCTCGGACGCCATCCGGGACCGCCTCGCGCGGGCCGGGATCGTCGTCGAGGACTCAGCTACCGGCGCGCGATGGACACTCGCGGCCACACCTACGGAGGACCAGAACTGATGGCAGGCAACTCACAGCGTCGCGGAGCGGTGCGCAAGGCAGGCTCCAAGAAGGGAGCCAAGATCGGCTCCGGCGGATGGGGCAAGCAGGCGCTCGAGGGCCGTGGGCCCACGCCCAAGGCCGAGGAGCGCCCGCACCACATCGCGTCGAAGCGCAAGGCGGCCGCCGAGCGCGGCGAGAAGTACGAGAGCGGCCGCAACGGTGGCACGAGCACCCCGCGCCAGGGGGCAGCGCCCGCGTCCTCCTCACGTCAGGGAGGCAGCGGTCGTCCGAGCGCAGGCGGCTACTCCCGTCCGGCAGCCGGCCGTTCCGGCCCGAGCCGTGGCAAGCCTGCGAAGCGCAGCGTGTCCGCGACGCACGAGATCGTCGCAGGCCGCAACGCCGTCCTCGAGGCTCTGCGTGCTCGCATCCCCGTCACCACCGTGTACTTCGGCACGCGTCTCGAGGCTGATGACCGTACCCGCGAGATCCTTCAGATCGCGTCCGGCCGGGGATACAACCTGCTCGAGGTCACGAAGCCCGAGCTCGACCGTCTCACCGACGACTCTGTGCACCAGGGAGTCGCGATCCAGGTGCCGCCGTACGAGTACAGCGACCCTGACGACCTGCTCGACGCTGCTGCGACGGCCGGCGAGCGCCCGCTCATCATCGCTCTCGACGGCGTGACCGACCCGCGCAACCTCGGAGCCGTCCTGCGGTCCGCGGGCGCTTTCGGTGCGCACGGCGTGCTCGTCCCTGAGCGTCGCTCAGCAGGCGTGACCGCCTCGGCGTGGAAGGTCTCTGCCGGGGCCGCTGCTCGGGTCCCTGTGGCCCGTGCGACGAACCTCGTCCGGACGCTGCTCGAGTACAAGTCCGCCGGGTGCTTCATCGTCGGGCTCGACGGCGGCGGGACGACAGATATCGGTGAGCTCGCGTTCGCGACGGATCCGCTCGTGCTCGTGGTGGGGTCCGAGGGCAAGGGCCTCTCCCGCCTGGTGCGCGAGACGTGCGACGTCATCGCGTCGATCCCCATCGGTTCCGAGATGGAGTCCCTCAACGCGGGCGTCGCTGCGGGGATCGCGCTCTACGAGGTAGCACGCACGCGTACCGCCGAGGTCGCGAAGGCCTGACCACAGCAGGGTCGCGGCGACGGCCTGAGCGCCGCGCACGGGCCTGTACGGCCCTGGATGCCCGTGGGGGCCGGTCTGTGTCATCAGACCGGCCCCCACGGGCGTTCGTGCTCCTGCTACTCCTGCTGGTCTGCCGCCTCCGGCGGGAGCCCGAGGATCGCCATCTCGTCTGGACGGTGCCGGAGCACCTGGTCCACATAGCTCTCGACGGCTTCCGACATCGGCACGTCGCGCCCTGCCTGCTCCGAGACGAACCATCGGTGGTCGAGCACCTCGTGGAAGAGCTGAGCCGGTTCGAGCTTGCGGCGCTGGTCCCGCGGGACAGCGCGGACGGTGGGCTCGAAGATGCCCGAGAACCAGTCGTGGGCGACGAACTCCTCGTCGTCGTTCTGGCGCTCTGTCGCGGCACGGAACGAGTCGAGGTCGTTGAGCAGACGACGTGCTTGGTTCTCTTGGACGTCGAGCCCGGTGAGCCGCATGAGCCGGCGAGAGTGGTGGCCTGCGTCGACCACCTTGGGCTGGATCTGGACGCTCGTGCCGTCGATGTCTGTGGTCATCTCCAGCTCTCCGACGTCGAAGCCGAGGTGGTTGAGCCGCTCGATGCGTGCTGCGACGCGCCACCGCTCGTCGGAGCCGAACGACTCTTCCTCGGTGAGCGCGCTCCAGAGCTCGTTGTACCTCTCGAGGAGGGCGTCGCCGATCGCGATCGTGTCGATGTCCTCGTCGAGGAGCTCACCGGCGGCGAGGTCCATGAGCTCGCCGATGATGTTCGTCCGCGCGAGGTCGACGTCGTAGGTGCGCTGGCCGACGCTGAGCTTCTGGTGCAGGTCTCCGGTCTCGGCGTCGACGAGATAGGCCGCGAACGTCTCGGCGTCGCGCCGGAAGAGCGTGTTGGACAGCGAGACGTCGCCCCAGTAGAACCCGATGAGGTGGAGGCGCACGAGGAGCACCGCGAGGGCATCGATGAGCCGTGTGGCGGTGTCTGGGCGCAGCGTCTGGCTGAACAGCGACCGGTACGGCAGCGAGAACTGGAGGTGCTTCGTGATGAGCACGGCCTCGAGACGCTCGCCGTTCTTGTCCTGTCGACCGGTGATCACGCCGACCGGCTCGACGCTCGGGACGTCGACCCTGCTCAGCTGGCGCAGCAGCTCGTACTCGCGATATGCGACCGACTCCCCGATCTCCTTGACGGCGATGACTCCACCGGACAGCCGGACGAACCGGACGACGTGCCGTGACAGTCCGCGGGGGAGAGCAGCGAGCACCGATGCTGGCCACTCCTCCAGGGGGACGTCCCACGGGAGGTCGAGCAGGGCGGGGTCAGGTGACGCCGCCGTGATCTGGAGATTCTGCGCCACGGGAGTGATCCTTTCCGTGGGTCGGAGCGAGCCGGGTCGGCTGCTGGGTGCACGCTGGTCGTGCGGAGAGAGCAAAAGGGGCGGGTATGGCCGTGTGGCCAGACCCGCCCCTCAACCTACGTCAGATGCTGTCGAGCCGGAGACCGCTGCTCGCAGAGAAGACGTGCTCCTGGCCTGCACGGATCGCGACGTGGATGCGCTCGCCCTTGGCCGGTGCGGTGCGCGGGTTGATGCGCACGATGACCTCGTGGTCGCCGGCCCCGGCGGAGCTGAGGTCGCCACCCTGGAGGTCGGCCTTGAGCGTGCCGTACACGTACGCGTCGGAGCCGAGCTCCTCGACGATGTTGACCTCGATCGGGATGGCCGACGGGTCAGAAGCGTCGACGATGTCGAGCGCCTCGGGGCGGAAGCCGAGCGTGACCCTGCCGTTGTCCTCTGCCGTCATGCCGGCGACGGCGCTGCGGGAGATCGGGATGCGTGCCTGACCGATCTGCGCGACGCCGTTGTCGATGGCGAACGTGCCGAGGTTCATGGCGGGGGAGCCGATGAAGCCTGCGACGAAGACGTTCTGCGGCGCGTCGTACATCTCGCGCGGCGTACCGACCTGCTGGAGGAGGCCGTCCTTGAGGACCGCGATGCGGTCTCCCATGGTGAGCGCCTCGGTCTGGTCGTGCGTGACGTAGACCGTCGTGACGCCGAGGCGGCGCTGCAGCGACGCGATCTGCGTACGGGTCTGGACGCGGAGCTTGGCGTCGAGGTTCGACAGCGGCTCGTCCATGAGGAAGACCTGGGGCTGGCGGACGATCGCACGGCCCATCGCGACACGCTGACGCTGGCCACCGGAGAGGGCCTTCGGCTTGCGGTCGAGGTACTCGCTGAGGTCGAGGATCTTGGCGGCCTCTTCGACGCGAGAGCGGATCTCGGCCTTCGGCTTGCCGGCGATCTTCAGGGCGAAGCCCATGTTGTCCGCGACGGACATGTGCGGGTACAGCGCGTAGTTCTGGAAGACCATCGCGATGTCGCGGTCCTTGGGCTGGACGTCTGTGACGTCGCGGTCGCCGATGAGGATCCGGCCCGCGTTGACGTCCTCAAGACCTGCGAGCATGCGCAGGGAGGTCGACTTTCCACAGCCAGAGGGGCCGACGAGAACGAGGAACTCGCCGTCCTCGACGTGGAGGTTGAGCTGGTCGACGGCGGGGCGCTCGGTCCCGGGGTAGACGCGGCTCGCGTGGTCGAAAGTAACTGTAGCCATGGTGGTGGCATCCCTTCACCGGCAGGTACGTGCCGGACGATCCGTAGTGAATGGGGTGTTCTCGCGGTGGTGCATCGTGTCCGCGCTGACACTCGTCTTCAGTTGTAACGCTGGTCGAGATGGCCAGCGCTCGTGATGCATCTTACACGCTTGTGTCACCCGTCACAGGTGACGGTCAGGCGAGCGCGTGCTCGAGAGCGTCGGCGAGGTCGGCGAGGAGGTCTGCGGCCTCGTCGGTGTCGGCGACGCGGACGAGGGCGGCGGTCTCTCCCGAGCCCACCTTGACCGTGAGGTCGTCTGCACCGAGGACGGCGAACGCCCGCTCGTCCGTGACGTCGTCGCCCATGTAGAAGACGACCGTGGCACCCAGCTCCTCGCGGAGCGCGAGGAGAGCCTCGCCCTTGGACGTCTCGACGACCGCGATCTCGACGACGTTCTTGCCGCTCATCACATGGGCACCGAGCCGCTCACCGAGGGCGACCGCCCGCGTAGACACGGTCTCGGCGTCGGTCTCCGTGGACAGACGCGTGTGCAGGACCGCGGCGGACGGCTTGCGCTCGACCCAGGCGCCATCGACGTTCTCGACGATCTCGTCGAGCCCGGTCGTGACATCCCTGAGGAGGGCCTCCTGCTCAGGGACGAGATCGAACGGAGCCCGCTCGACGTCGGGCAGCCGGGTGCTCGAGTCCTCGCTCGGGTCCTGGCGGATCTCGCCGCGCTCGGCCCCGTGGCTCCCCACGAGGATCGTGCCCGACGGAGCGAGCGCGAGCTGAGCGAGCGTCTCGAGATGGCGTCCCGAGACGAGCGCGAGCCGCAGGCGCTCGTGCGGCAGCCGTGCGAGCCGGACGAGCGCGGCCGCCGCTGCCACGGTGGGACGGGACGCCGACGGGTCGTCGCCGAGCGGAGCGAGCACCCCGTCGAAGTCGGTCGCGATGAGGACCGGCCCCTCGTCGGCACCGGCCCTCGCCTGCTCGACGAAGCGGGCGACGGCTGACTGGACAGACTCGAGCGACATGGCAGACCTCAGACGTAGGTGGTGCGAGACGGCATGGCGCTGAGCACGCCGAGAAAGCTCTCGGACCACTTTGCCACGTCGTCCGACAAGACTCGGCGGCGCAGGCGGCGCATGCGCTTGCGCTTGTCCTTGGGGTCCATGTGCGCGCCGTGGAGGATGGCTTCCTTCATCCCGTCGATGTCGTGCGGGTTGACGAGCAGCGCGCCCGCCAGCTCGTCGGCAGCCCCGGTGAACTCAGACAGGACGAGGGCACCGTTGTCGTCCGAGCGCGCAGCGACATACTCCTTGGCGACGAGGTTCATGCCGTCGCGCAGCGACGTCACGAGCATGACGTCCGCAGCGAGATAGAGGGCCGCCATCTCGTCCGGCGGGTACGAGTGGTGCAGATAGTGGATCGCGCTGTGGCCGATCTCGCCGTACTCGCCGTTGATCCTGCCCACGAGACCCTCGACGTGCTCGCGGAGCTCCTGGTAGGCGCCGACGTTCTCGCGGCTCGGGCTCGCCACCTGCACGAGGGTGGACTTGCTCGGGTCGAGCCGACCGTCCTGCAAGAGCTCGCCGTAGGCCTTGATCCGGTGCCGGATGCCCTTGGTGTAGTCGAGGCGGTCGACGCCGAGCATGACGATCTCAGGGTCGCCGAGGTCCTCGCGGATCTCCTTGGCGCGGGCCTGGACCTCGGGTGTACGAGCCAGGTCGTCGAAGCGCTGCGAGTCGATCGAGATCGGGAACGGAGCTGCCCGGACGTGTCGGCTCGGCTTGCCGTCGTGCCCCTCCATCGTGATGATCTGGCCGCGGGTGGTCAGGTCGGTGAGGCGGCGCACAGCACGGATGAAGTTCGACGCGTCGCCTGCCCGCTGGAACCCGATGAGGTCGGCGCCCAGGAGACCCTCGATGACCTGCCTGCGCCACGGGAGCTGCTGGAAGAGCTCGAGAGGCGGGAACGGGATGTGGTTGAAGAAGCCGATCCGCAGGTCCGGGCGGATCTCGCGCAGCAGCTTGGGGACGAGCTGGAGCTGGTAGTCCTGGACCCAGACGATCGCGCCCTGGGCTGCCTGGGCGGCCGCCGCCTCAGCAAAACGCTGGTTGACGCGCCGGTACGCGTCCCACCAGTGGCGGTGGAAAGCAGGCTGAGCGATGACGTCGTGATAGAGCGGCCAGAGGGTGTCGTTGGAGAACCCCTCGTAGTAGCGCTCGATCTCCGTCGCGCTGAGAGTCACCGGGACCAGACGCATGTCGTCGGCGTCGAACGGCTCCACCTCGAGCCCCGCAGCACCGGACCAGCCGACCCAAGCACCGTCTGCGTCCTGCATGACGGGCTCGAGAGCCGTCACCAGACCGCCGGGGGAACGCTGCCAGTCCACCGACCCGTCTTCTGCCACCGTCATGTCTACCGGAAGCCGGTTGGCGACCACTACGAGACTGAACCCGTCTTTACCCATGCTTGATCAACTCCTTGGAATCGCACCTAGGGTATCGACACCCCGGGAAATGCGCCTATTGGACACGTGTGAGGCGCGTCTCGCCTACGGTTACGCCATGGAACGCATCGGACTCGAACCTGGGACGGAGATCGGCGGCTACCGCATCGTCTCCCCGCTCGGCTCTGGCGCGATGGGCGCCGTGTACAAAGCTGTCGACGGCGGAGGGACAGCGGTCGCGCTCAAGATCCTCCACCCGAACTTCGCACCCGACGCAGAGATGCGCCGACGCCTGGGACGCGAGGTCGCGGCCCTGCAGAAGGTGCGCCACCCGGCGGTCGCGCAGGTGCTCGACGCCGAGGCCGACTCGGCCGAGATGTTCATCGTCACCGAGCTCGTCGACGGCCCCACGCTCGAAGAAGAGGTCGCCAACGGCGGCCCGCTCGACCCCGTCGACCTGCACGAGCTCGCCGACCAGCTCCGCGACGCGCTCGCGGCCGTGCACGCCGCAGGCGTCATCCACCGCGACCTCAAGCCGAGCAACATCCTCATCAGCGACGACGGACCGGTCCTCATCGACTTCGGTATCGCTCACGGCATGGAGGACGCGCGCCTGACCTCCGCAGGCTTCGTCCTGGGGACGCCCGGGTACCTCGCCCCGGAGCTCGTCGACCGGCACGACCCGTCGGTCGCGAGCGACTGGTGGGGCTGGGCCGCGCTCCTTGCCTATGCTGCGACCGGCCGCCCTCCGTTCGGTCTGCGCCCGCTCGAGGTGGTCATCGCTCGCGCGCGCTCGGGCGACCTGGACGCCGACGGTCTCGGCCCGCTCACCTCGAAGGCGCTGCGAGGAGCGCTCTGTGCCGACCCTGCCGAGCGGCTGTCCGCCGACGAGGTGGTGGCCATCCTCCGGACCGCGGCCGAGGACGGGGACGAGCCCGAGCCCGAACCAGAGCCGGTGCCGGGACCCGACGTCGTGGCGGAGAGCGCGACGGTCGTCCTCCCTGCTGTGCCGAGCGGCGCGCCTGTCGATCAGGAGGCGAACAACGACGGAAGCACGGTGCTCATCGGACAGACCGTCGCCCCGCTCCCTGAGGAGCCGGCCACGATGGTCGTCCCTGTCACCCGCCCCGCCGACGGGTACGCCCCGGCTCCACCCCCGCCGCCGTCGGTCCCGGTCGACTCCTACGGGGGGCGGGCGGACGTCGGGCCCCCGATCACCTCTACGCAAGACGTCCCGCTCGCACCGCTCGCAGCCCCTGGGTACGCGCGCCCCGTCGTGCGCCGCCGGACGGGCTCCGTCCTCGCGATCGCGATCGCCCTCGTGCTCGCCGGTGCGACGTTCCCCGGCCGTGCTCTCGTGGTCCTGCTGGCGCTCGTTCTCGTGTGCCGCTACGTCGGGGTGATGCACGACGCTTTCCATTCTCGGCGTGCACGCCGTGGTGCTCGCGGCTCGGACGGGGTCCAGGCTGTGGCCCGCGCGCCCTGGCACCTCGTCCGCACCGTCGTCGCTACGGTGCCGTCGCTGCTCGTGGGTGCGAGCGCTGTCGTCGTCGTCGGCGGGATCCTGTGGTGGCTGCTCGTCACGGACCGGCTCGTCGTCGGCGGGAGCACGCCGCCGTGGGCTTATGCGGGCGTGGTCGGGATCGCTGTGCTCGTCGCGGTGACCGTGCTCTGGTTCGGTCCGGTGACGCTGCTGGCACGTTACGGCGCTCGCGTCGCGCTGGGGCGTGCGGCCCCTGGATGGCCTGGTGCCCTGGTGGTCGTCCTGATCAGCCTCGTGGTCTCCGCGTACTTTTTCGGTGTCGTCGTCGACGAGCACCCGATCGTGTGGTCGCCCCTTCAGGAACCCCCCAGTTTCGCCCCGTAAACTGGGCTTTCACACCGGGCCCACCTCAGCAAAGGTTGCGAACGCATGGTTACGAAGGACTCCCAGCTGTCGAAGGCGGAGCGCCGTGACGCCGCCCGCGCACAGGCGCTCAAGCTCCAGCAGGAGCAGGTGCGCCGTGAGAAGCGGACGCGAGCGATCATCATCGGTTCGCTCGTCGCAGGCCTCGCGATCGTCGGCGTCATCGTCTATGCGATCTTGCGCAGCGCTCCGGAGGACCTCGAAGGCATCAGCACGATCCCGGCGAGCGTCGAGACGCCCAGCGTCGCGAACGACGCCGGTGGCATCTCCTTCGGCGAGACCGGTGAAGCAGGTACCACCTCGGGTGACGATGCAGTGACCGTCGACGTGTACCTCGACTACATGTGCCCCAACTGCGGACAGTTCGAGGTCTTCAACGGTCCCGATCTCGACGATCTCCGCACGTCCGGCGACATCACCCTCGTGCTTCACCCCGTCTCTATCCTCGACGGCGCCTCGCTGGGGACCTCGTACTCCACCCGTGCCTCGGCAGCGTTCGCCTATGTGGCCGAGAACGCCCCGGAGAGCGCTCTCGCGTTCAACGTCGCGCTGTTCGCCAACCAGCCGACCGAGAACACCGAGGGGCTGACGGACGAGCAGATCGAAGGGATCGCCGTCGATGCGGGCGTCTCTGCCGACGTGGCGGCCGGTATCGCCGACCAGACGTACATGGAGTTCGTCGCCGCGCTGACGCAGGTCGCCTACGGCGACCCGTCCGTGACGAACTCTGAGGGCGGGTTCGGGACGCCGACCGTCGTCATCAACGGTGAGCGCTTCGAGGGGAACTGGGCCGAGGACGGCGCGCTCTCCAGCGCCATCGCTGACGCACAGGGAACAGCTACAGTCGAGCCGTAACCGTGACGCGACCGGGGAGACCCGGTCGCGTCGCACGGTCGATGAACTGTAGGCTGTCCGCCGCACGTCATCGATCGTGCGTGCCGCCTTAGCTCAGCTGGTAGAGCATTCGCCTTGTAAGCGAAAGGTCGTCGGTTCGAACCCGACAGGCGGCTCCATGCACGACCCTCGCGGAGGTCGACCACGGCCGGTGCGGCCCTGCAAGGGGTCCGTCAGCGGCTCGTCGAGACCCGGTACTGCGCGTTGGCGACCGGGATGAAGACCGCGAGCGTGACGACGGTCCACACGAGCGTGTAGACGACCGGGTGCTGGAGCGGCCACGCCGTCGGCTCGGGTGTCCCTGCCGGGATGTTGCCGAAGAGCTCGCGGGCAGCCTGCGTGACCGAGGAGACAGGGTTCCACTCGGCGAAGCGCTGCAGCGGCGTCGGCAGCGTCTCGAGGGGGACGAACGTGTTCGCCACGAACGTCAGCGGGAAGATGATGATGAACGACGCGTTGTTCACCACCTCTGGGCTCGGCACGAGCATCCCCACCCACGCCATGATCCAGGAGATCGCGTAGGCGAAGACGATGAGCAGCAGGAACCCGCCGAGCGCGTCGAGGAGCGACCCGCGGATCCGCCAGCCGACGAGCAGCCCCGTGAGCGACATGACGACGAGCACGATGATGTTGTTCACCACGTCGGACAGGGTGCGCCCGGTGAGGACCGCCGAGGGCGCCATCGGGAGCGACCGGAAGCGGTCGATCACGCCCTTCTTCACGTCCTCCGCCAGGCCCGCGCCGGTGATGGTCGCCCCGAAGATGACCGTCTGGGCGAAGATCCCCGCGATGAGGAACTCGCGATACCCCTCCCCGCCCGCGGTGCCCTCGACCGAGATCGCCCCGCCGAAGACATAGGCGAAGAGCAAGACGAACATGATGGGCGAGAGCGTGGTGAAGACCAAGAGGTCCGGGACCCGCTTGATCTTGATGATGTTCCGCCGGGCGACGACGTGGGCGTCGACCAGGAAGTACGGGATCTTCATGGCGTCTCCGTCTCGGCCGCAGCAGCGGTCTCTGTCGTCCTGCCGGTGAGGGCGAGGAACACGTCGTCGAGGGTGGGGCGTCGCAGCGCGGCGTCCTCGAGCGCCATACCGGTCGGCTCGAACGCACGCAGTGCGGCGGAGAGCGTGGAGACGCCGTCGTCAGCGGCGACCGAGACGATCCGCCGCTCGGTGTCGACGTGCGGCTGTCCGAGTTCGAGGCCCGCGACGACGGCCTCGGCGTCAGGCAGCCGGGTGCGGTCTGCCACGGTGATCTCGAGCCGCTCTCCGCCGACCGTCCGCTTGAGATCGGTCGCTGTCCCGCGCGCGATCGCACGGCCCCGGTCGATGACGACGATCTCGTCCGCGAGGAGGTCAGCCTCCTCGAGGTACTGAGTGGTGAGGAGCAGGGTCGTGCCCTCCGAGACGAGGCTCCGGATGACCTCCCACATGTCCGTGCGCCCCCGGGGGTCGAGGCCCGTGGTCGGCTCGTCGAGGAACAGCACCGGAGGGTGGGCGACGAGAGCACCTGCGAGGTCGAGACGGCGGCGCATGCCGCCCGAGTAGGTGCGGGTCGGGCGGTCGCCCGCCTCGGCGAGGCTGAACTGCTCGAGCAGCTCCCGGGCCCGGTCCCGGCTGCGCCGGCGACCGAGGTGGTAGAGCCGGCCGATCATGTCGAGGTTCTCGAACCCCGTGAGGTACTCGTCGACGGCGGCGTACTGCCCGGAGAGCCCGATGCGCTCGCGGACCCCGGCAGGGTTCGCGAGGACGTCGATCCCGGCGACCTCTGCCGTGCCGCTGGTGGGGCGCAGCAAGGTGGAGAGGATGCGGACGATCGTCGTCTTGCCGGCGCCGTTGGGGCCGAGGAGGCCGAGGACGGTGCCCTCGGGCACGTCGAGGTCGACGCCGTCGAGGGCTGTGACCTTTCCGTAGTGCTTGACGAGACCGCGTGCGTGGATGACGGGGGTCGAGCCCGCCCGTGCTGACGATGTGGTGTGCGTCACACGGATAATCTATGGCGTGCCTGAGACGTGCGCCAGGGGGATTCGCTCAGACGAACCGCGGAGGGTCACCCGAAGGGCACGAGCTCCGGATACTTGGCCGTCCGCGCGTCCCCGGAGGACTCCTTGCGGATCCGACGTGCCGCCCACGGTGCCACGTGCTCGCGCAGCCACAGGGCGTTCTCCCGGGCCCACTCGAGCCGCGGGACAGGGGGCAGAGGCGCGAGCGGGTCGTCCCACTGCGCGTCGTCGGGCTCCTGGCCGAGAGCGATGAGCGCGCCCTGCGAGATCCGACGGTGCCCGTCTGTCGTCAGGTGGATGCGGTCAGGGGCCCACATGCGCCAGTCTCTGAGCGCGCGCATCCCCCACTGGTCCATGACGAATGCCCCGTGCCGCTGAGCGATAGACCAGACGTTCGCGTTGAAGATCCCGACCCGACCACGGGTCAGGCCCATGAGCGGGCTGTCTGACGCATCGACTCCCGTGCTGAGGAGCACGTCCGCACCAGACTCGCGGATCCGGACGACAGCAGCCTCTAGGCTGCGTGAGAGCACATCCACGTCGACGTTGGGCCGAAGGATGTCGTTCCCGCCGCCGATGAGGCTCACGAGGTCAGGCTTCATCTCCAGCGCGGCCGGCAGCTGTTCGGCGATGATCGGGCGCAGCAGCCGTCCCCGGATGGCGAGGTTCGCATAGAGCAGCGGGTCGAGCCCGGCGGCGATGCGCCGGTGCGACAGGTTCATCGCGAGCATGTCCGCCCACCCGCGGCAGTTCGTCTCGTCCTCGGGCTGCAGGTCCCAGAGCCCTTCGGTGAACGAGTCGCCGATGGCGATGTAGCGGGACCACGGCGCCGGCGGCGGCAGCGTGGTCGCCTGCTCCTGGGTGGACTCGTCGAGGTCTGCCTGTCCGTCGGTGCTCTTCACGTCGCTCACCGGTCCATTCTCGCTCACCGAGCGGGCTGGTCGTCAGGCACAGGCTCGGCCCGACCGCCCGCGGTCTCGCGAGCATCCCCCTGGTCGGCCGCGAGCGTCCAGTCGATCGGTGCCGCGCCCTGCGCGACGAGGAGCTCGTTCGTCCGGGAGAACGGGCGAGACCCGACGAAGCCGCGGCGTGCAGACAACGGGCTGGGGTGCGCGCTCGTGACGATCGCGACGTCGCCCAGCCGGGGCGCGAGCGCCGCCGCGTCCCGGCCCCAGAGGATCGCGACGAGCGGGCCGCCACGCTCGACGAGCGCCTCGATCGCGCGGTCCGTGACCGACTCCCACCCCCGGCCGCGGTGCGAGCCTGCGTCACCGGTGCCGACGGTGAGGACACGGTTGCAGAGCATGACGCCCTGCCGCGTCCAGGGTGTGAGGTCGCCGTCCACCGGCACCGGCACACCGACGTCCTCGTGGAGCTCGGTGAAGATGTTCTTCAACGAACGCGGCACGGGACAGACCCCGGGACGCACAGAGAAGGACAACCCCATCGCGTGCCCGGGCGTGGGGTACGGATCTTGACCGACGACAAGGACCCGGACACCGGCCAACGGCTCCTGGAAGGCGCGCATGATGTCCGAGCGCGGTGGAAGGACCGCACCCTCCGGCGCAGGGTCGAGGAGAGTGCGGTCGAGGTCGTCGAGGTGGCCTGCGACGGGTGCGAGGGCAGCCGCCCAGTCGGGTGCGACGGTGTCGAGAAGAGGCATGCACAGAGCCTCGCAGACCGCCCGCGTCGATGCGAGGAGGTAAATGACACCGGTGTGGTTCGCGCGTAGGATCGCCCGGAGAGAGCACGAACACGAGACGCACGAGGAGTGGTATCCGCATGATCGAGGCCGTCGTCGAACCGGCGAGGTCGCCCGAGGCGACCCGTGCCGAGAGCGCAGGCTCCGAAGCGCTCCCCGCCGAGGAAGCAGCCACGGCTCCTGACCTGTCCGAGCGCGACGTGGCGATCCTGGGCTTCGAGAAGCAGTGGTGGAAGTACGCGGGCGCGAAGGAGCAGGCGGTCCGCGAGCTGTTCAACCTCTCCGCGACGCAGTACTACCAGATCCTCAACGCGCTCATCGATACGCCTGAGGCGCTCGCTGCCGAACCCATGCTCGTCAAACGGCTCCGGCGCATGCGTTCCACCCGCCAGCGCGAGCGCACCGAGCGCAGGGCGCAAGGCTGACGGTGCCCTCGAGAACTGTCGCCTGTACGCGGCCTTGCCGTTCTCGCAGCAAGACAAGTTAGCCTGTCCCGGTGAGCAAGCGGAGCAGCACATACCCACCCGACGAGTTCGACGACGTCGACGGCGACGGAGTCCCTGCGGGAGTCCACCGCGCGCCCCGGTCCAGATGGGCCCGCGCCTGGCCTTACGTGATCGTGGTGCTCGGGTGCTCGCTCCTGGCTGTCGGCATCGTGTACTCGGTGTCCAACTCTGACGACACCCCGACAGCGACAGCGACAGCTGCGCCGACGTCGAGCGAGACGACCGATCCCGACGCCACCGCGTCGGACACTCCCGCCGAAGAGGCGCCTGCGACCGAGACACCGGTGGAGCCGACGGAGGAACCGACCGACGACGCCACAGACACCAGCACACCTGTGCGTGTCCTCAACAGCACCGGTATCGCGGGTCTCGCGGCGAGCGCCGCCAGCGACCTCGAGGCCGAGGGCTGGACGGACATCACCGCGGCCACCTACGAGGGCACCCCCGTCGACGACTCGGTCGTGTACTACAAGACGACCGACGACCAGGCTGAGGCCACCGAGGTCGCGCGCATCCTCGGGATCCCGACCGTCTACGAGGCTCCCTCGCTCGTCGGTCCGGTCTCTGCGGTGCTGGCGGGCGACTACGGTCAGTGACCGTGGCGGACGTCGTCGTCGTCGGATCAGGGCCTAACGGGCTCTCCGCCGCGGTGACCCTCGCCCGCGCGGGACTCCGCGTCCTCGTTCTCGAGGCGCAGACGACCGCTGGGGGAGGCGCGCGGACCACGAGCCTCGGCCTTGCCGAGGGAGTGGTCCACGACATCTGCTCTGCGGTCCACCCGATGGGGGTCGCCTCGCCGTTCTTCCGCGAGTTCGACCTCGGTGCGCGCGGCGTCGAGCTGCTGCACCCGGAGGCGTCCTACGCCCAGCCTCTCGACGGCGGGCGCGCAGGCGTCGCGTACCAGGACATCGAGCGCACCGTGCACGGTCTCGGGGCGGACGGTGCAGCGTGGCGCTCCCTCCTCGGCCCGCTGGCCGACGCTCAGGACGCTGTCCTCGCTCTCGCGCTCGGTGACAAGCGCAGCGTCCCGCCCGAGGTCGTCCACGGTCTCGGCGGAGCGGCGCGCTTCGCGCTCGCTGTGCTCGAGCAGGGGACGCCGCTGTGGGATGCACGCTTCCGCGGGGAGGTCGCCCCAGCCCTGCTCACCGGTGTCGCTGCCCACGCGATCACGCGCGTGCCGTCGCTCGCGGCGGCCGGCACGGCGCTCCTGCTCGGGTCCCTCGCGCACTCGTCTGGATGGCCGATCCCGCGAGGCGGGTCGGGTGCCATCGTGGACGCCATGGTCACGGACCTTCTCGCGCACGGCGGCGAGATCCGCACCGGCACGCCGGTCCGGAGCCGGCGCGACCTCCCACCGGCCCGCGCCTACGTGTTCGACACGAGCCCCCGGACGGCTGCCGACGTGCTCCACGGGAGCCTCAGCCCACGGGCGGAGCGGATGCTGCGGCGCTTTCGCTACGGCAACGCGGCCGCCAAGGTCGACTTCGTCCTCGACGGCCCCGTGCCCTGGGCCAACGCAGAGGTCGCCCGCGCCGGCACGGTGCACGTCGGCGGGAGCCGTGCGGACATGGCGCGTGCCGAGGCGGACGTCGCGCGGGGTGTGCACGCGGCTCGCCCCATGGTGCTGCTGAGCGACCCGTCGGTGGTCGACGAGGGGCGGATCGTCGGCGGGCTCCGGCCGCTGTGGACGTATGCCCACGTCCCGGCGGGCTCCACCGTCGACCCGACCGAGACGGTCACTTCGCAGATCGAACGGTTCGCGCCGGGGTTCCGGGACGTCGTCGTCGCGTCGCGCGGCGTGCCGGCTGCGCGGATGAGCGACCACGACGCGAACTACGTCGGCGGCGACATCGCCTCGGGCGCCGTGACGATGTGGCAGATGGTCGCGCGGCCCACGCCGCGTCTCGACCCGTACCGGACGGGTGTCCCGGGC
The DNA here is from genome assembly GCF_002564005.1 of Sanguibacter antarcticus. Taxonomy (NCBI): domain Bacteria; kingdom Bacillati; phylum Actinomycetota; class Actinomycetes; order Micrococcales; family Sanguibacteraceae; genus Sanguibacter; species Sanguibacter antarcticus. Next base: position 3,479,787 of record NZ_PDJG01000001.1, read on the forward strand.
GCCTACCTCTGCTCGTCCTCGACCCCGCCCGGGCCTGGTGTGCACGGCCTTAGCGGTTGGTACGCCGCAGGGCGCGTCCTGCGCGACCGCTTCGGGATCCGTGCGCTGCCCAGCCTTGCTCCAGGCGCCTGAACCGAGCGTCTGGCACCGTCCGGGGCGTCGTGTCGGAGGTCACGCGTGCCCGCTCGTGCGCGGCCCCGCGCCGTTCCGGTGACCGTGCCGCAGACACAGGGGCGCGTGGTCTTGCACTCTCGGGGTCCGAGTGCCAATAATGGCGTTAGCACTCTCACTAGGAGAGTGACAGAACATCGGTCGATCGGTGAGGCCTGGACCGCGCTGCGTGACATGAACGCAGCAGGACCAGACCGTCCGTCGCGGGCGCCACTCGACCACTCACACGCCACAGCGGAGGATCACACCCCAATGGCAAAGATCATTGCCTTCAACGAGGAGGCCCGTCGCGGTATGGAGCGTGGACTCAACATCCTCGCCGACACCGTGAAGGTCACGCTCGGCCCCAAGGGCCGCAACGTCGTCCTCGACAAGAAGTGGGGCGCGCCCACCATCACGAACGATGGTGTGAGCATCGCCAAGGAGATCGAGCTCGAAGAACCGTTCGAGAAGATCGGCGCCGAGCTCGTCAAGGAGGTCGCCAAGAAGACGGACGACGTCGCTGGCGACGGCACCACCACCGCCACCGTCCTCGCACAGGCACTCGTGCGCGAGGGCCTGCGCAACGTCGCAGCCGGCTCCAACCCCATCGCGCTCAAGCGTGGGATCGAGAAGGCCGTCGAGGCTGTCATCGCGCAGCTCGTCAGCGCCGCCAAGGAGATCGAGACCAAGGAAGAGATCGCGGCCACGGCCTCCATCTCCGCCGGGGACCCGGCCATCGGCGCGCTCATCGCCGAGGCGCTCGACAAGGTCGGCAAGGAAGGCGTCATCACCGTCGAGGAGTCGAACACGTTCGGCCTCGAGCTGGAGCTGACCGAGGGCATGCGCTTCGACAAGGGCTTCCTCGCTCGCTACTTCGAGACGGACGCCGAGCGTCAGGAAGCGGTCCTCGAAGACCCGTACGTCCTGCTCGTCGAGTCGAAGATCTCCAGCGTCAAGGACCTCCTGCCGCTGCTCGACCAGGTCATGAAGTCTGGCCGTTCGCTCCTCATCATCGCTGAGGACGTCGAGGGCGAGGCTCTCGCGACTCTCGTGCTCAACAAGATCCGTGGCACGTTCAAGTCCGTCGCCGTCAAGGCTCCGGGCTTCGGAGACCGCCGCAAGGCGATCCTCCAGGACATCGCCATCCTCACGGGTGCTCAGGTCATCTCGGAGACCGTCGGCCTCAAGCTCGAGACCGCGACGCTCGACCTCCTCGGTCAGGCACGCAAGGTCGTCGTCTCCAAGGACGAGACGACCATCGTCGAGGGCTCTGGCGACGTCGACCAGATCGCTGGTCGCGTCAAGCAGATCCGCGCCGAGATCGAGAAGTCGGACTCCGACTACGACCGCGAGAAGCTCCAGGAGCGCCTCGCCAAGCTCGCGGGCGGTGTCGCGGTCATCAAGGCCGGTGCAGCGACCGAGGTCGAGCTCAAGGAGCGCAAGCACCGCATCGAGGACGCTGTGCGCAACGCCAAGGCAGCTGTCGAAGAGGGCATCGTCGCCGGTGGTGGCGTCGCTCTCATCCAGGCTGGCAAGCTCGCGTTCGAGACGTCGGCGATCACCGACCTCGAGGGCGACGAGGCGACCGGCGCGACGATCGTGCGTCTCGCGATCGACGCTCCGCTCAAGCAGATCGCGATCAACGCTGGTCTCGAGGGTGGAGTCGTGGCCGAGAAGGTCCGCAACCTCCCCTCCGGCCACGGCCTCAACGCCGCGACCGGCGTGTACGAGGACCTGCTCGCGGCTGGTGTGAACGACCCGGTCAAGGTGACGCGCTCTGCTCTGCAGAACGCAGCCTCGATCGCGGCCCTCTTCCTCACCACCGAGGCAGTCGTCGCGGACAAGCCGGAGAAGCAGCCGGCGATGCCCGGTGGCGACGGCGGCATGGGCGGAATGGACTTCTGATCCGCTAGCACCTGCACAGAAGAGCTGGCCTGTCCCGGAACGTTCGGGGCAGGCCAGCTCTTCTGTGTCTCGACGGTCTGCTGTGCCTGGCCGGGTGGCTGTGCCTGGCCGGTCTGTCTGCTGCTAGGCCGAGCCGCGCCAGACGACCGGGGTGTCGAGCAGGACGCCGCCCGCCGGGGGCGTCTCGCCGTGCAGCTGGCTGAGCACGGATGCTGCGGCCGCCGCGCCGAGGCCCTGTGCGGGCTGGTGGACGGTCGACAGCTGGGGTTTGGTGCGCAGTGCCCACGTGCTGTCGTCGAATCCCACGATGCCGACGTCCTGGGGGATCGAGCGGCCTGCTGAGCGCAGCGCGTTCATCGCGCCCGCGGCGACGGCGTCGGAGGCTGCGAACACCCCGTCGATCTGTGGCTCGCGTCGGAGCAGCTCTTGCATGGCGGTCACGCCGGAGGCGAACTCGTAGAGCGGCACCGCTTCCACGAGGTTCGCGTCGAACCGGTCGCCGAGCGCGTCCCGGAAACCGGCGAGCCGGTCGGCTCCTGAGTCGCGGTCGAGAGCCGCGGCGATCATCCCGATCCGTGACCGTCCGGTCGCGACGAGCCGTTCGGTGATGGCTCGTGCCGAGGCGCGGTTGTCGATGCCGACGAACGCCATCTGGGTGACGTCTGGAGGATGCCCGACGAAGGTGGCCGGCAGCCCGATCTTCTCGATGACCCGGGTGATCGGGTCGTGGGTACGGGCCGAGACCATGATCACGCCGTCGGCGTAGCTGCCGCTCAGGTAGCGCGAGACGCGTTCGGTGTCTCGCTCGGAGTCCACGATGAGCAGCACCATCTGGTAGTCCGCGGCGGAGAGCGCGGCGTTGGCACCGAGCATGATGGCGCCGATGTTGGGGTCCTCGGCGAAGAGCGACGCGGGCTCGTGCACGACGAGCGCCACCGCCTGCGAGCGCTGCATCACGAGGTTGCGTGCTGCGACGTTCGGGCGGTACCCGACCTTGCTGATGGCCGCCTTGATCGCGGCCTCTGCCTCGGAGGACACGTATCGCTCACCGTTGATGACGCGGCTGACCGTGCCGCGGGAGACACCGGCTTCACGAGCCACGTCGATGATCGTTGCGCGCTTCTGACGTGGCGGATCGGTGGACACGGGACCACTGTAACCGAGCGTGTGCTTGACACCGAGCAAATGTGCGACCTAGTGTGTGCACGTTCCCAGATCCTCAGTGCCGAGCGGTCATTGATGAATCTGTGCACGTTCACAGACAGATGGGAAGAGCCTTGACCTCGCCAGCGACACCCCCGAGCCGGCGCCCCGTGTTCACTCACGACGGCATCGCCTTCGGCTGCGACTACAACCCCGAGCAATGGAGCCGTGAGGTCTGGAACGACGACGTCCGGCTCATGCGCGAGGCTGGAGTCGACCTCGTCGCGATCAACATCTTCGGCTGGTCCCACATCGAGCCGCGCGACGGTGTCTACGACTTCGAGGGGCTCGACGCCATCATCGAGCTCCTTCACGCGAACGGCATCCGGGTCAACCTCGGAACAGGAACGGCATCCACGCCGCCGTGGCTCACGCACCAGCACCCCGAGATCCTCCCGATCATGGCCGACGGCACCACCCGCTACCCGGGCGGTCGCCAGGCCTGGTGCCCCAGCTCGCCCGTCTTCCGCGAACGAGCGCTCCGGCTCGTCGACAAGGTCGCCGAGCGGTACGGCTCGCACCCCGCGGTGGCGATCTGGCACGTCTCGAACGAGCTCGGCTGCCACAACGCCCTGTGCTACAACGACGAGACCGCAGCCGCGTTCCGGCTCTGGTTGCAGCGGCGCTACGCGACCATCGCCGACCTCAACGCCGCCTGGGGCACGTCCTTCTGGAGCCAGCGCTACAGCACGTTCGAGGAGATCCTCCCGCCGATGCTCACGGTGTCGACGTCGAACCCGAGCCAGCTCGTCGACTTCCACCGCTTCAGCTCTGACGAGCTGCTCGACCACTACCGCAGCGAGTACGCCGCCCTGCGCCGGCACAGCACCATCCCGATCACGACGAACTTCATGGTGACCGCCCACATCAAGAACCTGGACTACTGGTCCTGGGCCCCTGAGATGGACATCGTCGCCAACGACCACTACCTCGACAACCGCCTGGCAGACCCGACCGCCGAGCTGTCGTTCTCCGACGACCTCACCCGAGGCCTGGCTCAGGGCGCCCCGTGGATCCTCATGGAGCACTCCACGAGCGCCGTGAACTGGCAGCCGCTCAACCGGGCGAAGCAGCCGGGGGAGATGACGCGCAACTCGCTCACCCACGTCGCACGCGGCGCTGACGGTGTCTGCTTCTTCCAGTGGCGTGCCTCCCTGCAGGGGTCGGAGAAGTTCCACTCCGCGCTGGTGCCGCACGCAGGGACCGACACCGACCTCTGGCGCGAGGTCGTCGAGCTCGGCGCGACCCTCGACCGTCTCGACGAGGTCGCCGGCAGCCGGGTCGTCGCCGACGTCGCCATCGTGTTCAGCTGGGAGTCGTGGTGGAGCGCCGACGGCGAGTCCCGTCCGTCTCAGAGCGTCGACTACCTCCAGCAGGTGCACGCCGCCCACGGCGCCCTGCGCGAGCTCGGCATCACCACGGACGTCGTCGCTCCCGGCGCGGACCTCAGCGGCTACCGCCTGGTCGTCGTGCCCGGCCTGTACATGGTCACGGACGCGGACGCCGCGGTCATCAACGACTACGTCGCGTCGGGCGGTCACGCTCTCGTCACGTTCTTCAGCGGCATCGTCGACGAAGACGACCGGGTGCGTCCTGGCGGCTACCCGGGCGCGTTCCGCGAGATGCTCGGCATCACGGTCGAAGAGTTCGTGCCGCTGGCCCCCGCAGAGCGGGTCACCCTGAGCACGGGCGCGACGGCGAGACTCTGGACGGAGCGCCTGCGCTCGGCCGGTGCCGATGTCCTCGCCCGGTACGTCGACGGCCCGCTGCCCGGTTCCCCGGCCCACACCAAGCACGTGTTCGGCCAAGGGGTCGGCTGCTACCTGGCCACGGTCCTCGACCGTGACGACCTGAAGAACGTGCTGCGCACGCTGGCAGCAGACGCGGGCGTCGTCCCGATCGGCCCTGACCTGGGGGGCTCGGTCGAGGTCGTCCGTCGGGCGTCCGCGCAAGCGTCCTACCTGTTCATCGTCAACCACTCGGCCGATCCGGTCGATATCCCTGTCAGGGGAACCGAGCTCGTCACCGGATCGATCGTCCGTGACAGCGTGCTCGTACCCGCGGGTGCCGTCCGCGTCGTGAAAGAGGAGAACGCAGCATGACTGCAGAGCACACCGCGAGCGTGACCGCCGCGCCTCGACAGGGCCGGGCGACGATGCCCAAGGTCCCGAGGCGGCGGATCCCGCACAAGAAGGCGATCGCGACCTTCGTCCTGCCGTTCGGCGTCCTGTTCACGCTGTTCTACCTGGCGCCGATCGGCTACGCCGTCTACCAGTCGATGCTCGTGATCGAGCGTGACGGGACGTTCGGCCAGGCGAAGGAGGTGTTCGGCGGTCTCACCCAGTACGTCGCGGTGTTCAACAACGGCCCGTTCTGGACCTCCATCGGGCGCGTCCTGACGTTCGGCATCGTGCAGGTGCCGGTGATGCTCGGCGTCGCGCTGCTCCTGGCGCTGCTGCTCGACTCGCCGCTGGTGAAAGGCAAGAAGTTCTTCCGCCTCGCTTTCTTCGTGCCCTACGCCGTGCCGGGAGTCATCGCCGCGATCATGTGGGGATTCCTCTACTCGCCGAACCTCTCGCCGTTCACAGCACTCACCTCGAACATCAACTTCCTCTCCGCGGACCTCGTCCTGTGGGCGATGGCGAACGTCGTCACCTGGGTCTACGTCGGGTACAACATGCTCATCATCTACTCGGCGCTGCTGGCGATCCCGACCGACATCTACGAGGCCGCCACGCTCGACGGCGCCGGACAGATGCGCATCACCTGGTCGATCAAGATCCCGCTCATCATCCCGGCGCTGACGCTCACCGCGATCTTCTCGGTCATCGGGACGCTGCAGCTGCTCGCCGAGCCCCAGGTGTTCCGGACGTTCAGCTCCGCTGTCACGAGCACGTACACGCCGAACCTCGCCGTGTACTCGACGTCGGCAGTCCCCAACTTCAGCCTGGCCGCGGCCATGTCCGTGGTGCTCGCGCTCGCTACCTTCGCCCTGTCCTTCACCATCCTCAAGTTCACCCAGCGAAAGGCCGACCAGTGAGCACCGCCGCCCAGTCGTCCCACGCGTCGCCTGCACAGACGCCGGCCGCACCCACGCCCCCGCCGTCGTCGGGCCGATCCTCGAAGCAGCGCACCACGGCTCGGGGCCCGAAGGAGAGCATGTTCTCCCGGACCGGTGCCATGCTCGTCATGGGCATCTCCGCGGTGTACTTCCTCATCCCGATCTGGTGGCTGCTCGTCGCCTCCACCAAGGACCAGTCCCAGTTCACGAACACCAACCCGCTGTGGTTCGCCGACTTCAGCCTGTTCCAGAACATCGCGGACCTCGTCGCCTACCGTGACGGTGTCTTCCTGCGCTGGATGATGAACTCGGTCCTCTACGCCGGGGGCGGCGCGCTCATCGCGACGCTGCTGGCCGCAGGGTGCGGGTACGCGCTGGCCAAGTACCGGTTCCCGGGACGGGACCTGCTGTTCAACATCGTGCTCGGCGGCGTCCTCGTGCCGGCCACGGCGCTGGCGCTCCCGCTGTTCCTCATCTTCAGCCAGATCAGCGCGACGAACACGTTCTGGTCGGTGTTCCTCCCCAGCCTCGTCAGCCCGTTCGGCGTCTACCTCACACGCATCTATGCGGCAGCGAGCGTCCCCGACGAGCTGCTCGAGGCCGCGAGGCTCGACGGCTCTGGCGAGGTCCGCACCTTCTTCACCGTCTCGGTCAGGCTCATGTTCCCTGCCCTGGTCACGGTCTTCCTCTTCCAGTTCGTCGCGATCTGGAACAACTTCTTCCTGCCGCTCATCATGCTGCGGGACGAGACCCTCTTTCCTGTCACGCTCGGTCTCTACGCCTGGAACTCTCAGGTCAACCAGATTCCGGAGCTGCGTGGCTACGTGCTGATCGGAGCGCTCCTGTCGATCATTCCGCTCATCATCACGTTCCTGTTCTTGCAACGTTTTTGGCGCAACGGCCTGGGGGCGGGCTCCGTCAAGTAACGCGCTCGACCGTTCGACCACGAACGGTGTCTCAACCTGCGTCGTCCGTCGAGACGCACCACCCCGCACCATCCCCCGGTGCACTACCGCACCACCCACTAGAGGAGAATCATGCAGCTCAAGACACGAGCGGTCACCGTCGCCCTGCTCTCCAGCCTGGCTCTGGCCGGCTGTGCAAGCTCGGACGAGGCAACCGACAGCACAGACGCTGCCGCCTGCGCCCCGTCAGACGGCGCTGTCTCTCTCACGTTCACGTCGTGGATCCCCGGGATCGAAGACACCGTCGCGGTGTGGAACGAGAACAACCCTGACATCCAGGTCACGGTGCAGACCGGACCGAACGGCAACGGCGGCACCTACCAGAACTTCTTCAACCAGCTGAAGGCTGGCAACGCTCCCGACCTCGGCCAGATCGAGTACGACGCGCTGCCGAACTTCCGTGTCCAGGACGGCCTCACCGATCTTGGAGCGTGCGAGAACGTCATGGCCGCTCAGGACCAGTTCGTGGACTGGACCTGGAACCAGGTCAGCTTCGGTGAAGAAGGTTCGGCGTACGCGGTCCCGCAGGACTCCGGCCCCACGGCCCTGTTCTACCGCTCGGACCTCTTCGAGGAGAACGGCATCGCTGTCCCGACCACCTGGGCAGAGTTCGCCGACGCAGCGGAGAAGGTGCGCGCCGCAGGCGGGTACATCACCAACTTCTCGCAGAGCGACATCAACCAGTTCGCCAGCTTCGTCTGGCAGGCTGACGGCAGCTGGTTCCAGAACGACGGAGAGAACTGGACGGTCGACCTGACGAGCGACGCCTCGATCACGGTTGCCGACTACTGGCAGGACCTCATCGACCGCGACCTCGTCTCGACGTACCCGGCGTGGACGAGCGAGTGGGACAACGCCTACAACTCCGGCGAGGTCTGGGCCTGGAACTCCGCTGTGTGGGGTGCCAACTCCATCGCGAGCGGCGCGCCGGACACCGCGGGCAACTGGTCCGTGGCTCAGTCCCCGCAGTGGGTGGCTGGCGACACGGCCGCAGGTAACTGGGGCGGATCGTCCACCGCAGTCTTCAGCAGCTCGGAGCACCCGTACGAGGCTGCAGAGTTCGCTCTCTGGCTGAACACCTCGGACGAGGCGCTCACGATGCTCAACGAGTCGGCCAACATCTACCCGGCGACCACGGCCGGTCTGGAGCTGCCGGTGCTCAAGGAGGGCGTCGAGTTCTACGGCGACCAGGCGATCTACGACGTGTTCGCGGCCGCTTCCGCCGAGGTCAACCCTGACTTCACGTGGGGACCGACCATGACGCAGACGTACAACGACGTCTCTGACGGCTTCAAGGCTGCCGTCTCGGGAACGGGCACCCTCGCTGAGGCGCTCGAGGCCGGCCAGGCGTCGACGATCGAGGCGCTCAAGGCACAGTCAATCCCCGTCAACGAGTAGCTGACACGTAGGTCGTCATCTATGTAGCTCATCACCACAGTGCCGCGGTCATCGTCTTGATGGCCGCGGCACTGTCGTGTGTGGTGGCGCCCACGGTGGGAGGATCGATGACGTGACTGACGCACCTGGAACCGTGCCCGCACCGTCCGTGTTCGCTGAGCAGCCTGCGTGGTGGACGCGTGCGGTGGTCTACCAGATCTACCTGCGGAGCTTCGCGGACTCGAACGGCGACGGGTTCGGGGACATCGGCGGGATCCGGTCGAAGCTTGATCATCTCGCCGAGCTCGGTGTCGACGTCCTGTGGTTGTCGCCGATCTATCCGTCGCCGCAGCACGACAACGGGTACGACATCAGCGACTACGAGGACGTCGACCCGCTGTTCGGGTCGCTCGAGGAGCTCGACCTCTTGATCGCGGAGACGCACGCGCGCGGGATGAAGCTCGTCATGGACCTCGTGGTGAACCACACGAGCGACGAGCACCCGTGGTTCGTCGAGTCGCGGTCGTCGCTCTCCAACCCGAAGCGGGACTGGTACTGGTGGCGCTCGCCGCGCCAGGTGGCGGGCTCGGACGTGCTGGTGGAGCCGAACGAGTGGCGGTCGGCCTTCAGCGGGCCTGCGTGGACTTTCGACGCGACGACGGGCGAGTACTACCTGCACCTGTTCGCGCCGCAGCAGCCGGATCTCAACTGGGAGAACCCCGAGGTGCGCGAGGCGGTCTACGCGATGATGAACCGCTGGCTCGACCGCGGGGTCGACGGCTTCCGCATGGACGTCATCAATCTCGTCTCGAAGAGGCTCGAGCACATCGACGGTCGCGAGCCTGTCAGCGGGCTGGGCTTCTCGATGGGGCCGCGGCTGCACGAGTTCATGCGGGAGATGCACGAGGCCGTGTTCGCCTCGCGGTCGGGGGAGTACCTGACGGTGGGGGAGATGCCGGGAGTCACGGTCGAGGAGGCTCGGTTGTTCACGGACCCGGCGCGCCGCGAGCTCGACATGGTGTTCCAGTTCGAGCACGTGTCACTGGACCAGGGGGTCGACAAGTTCCACCCGTTGCCGCTCGATCTTGTGGCGCTCAAGGCGTCGCTCGGGCGCTGGCAGGAGGGCTTGGCGGAGGCGGGCTGGAACAGCCTGTATCTCAACAACCACGACCAGCCGCGCCTGGTGTCGCGTTTCGGCGACGACGGTCAGTATCGCTACGAATCGGCGACCCTGTGGGCGACGCTTCTGCACCTGCAGCGGGGGACGCCGTACATCTACCAGGGCGAAGAGATCGGCATGACGAACGTGCCGTTCGCGAGCATCGATGACTTCCGGGACCTCGAGTCGGTGAACTACTACCGCGAGGCGGTGAGGGAGCGCGGGTTCTCTGCTGACGTGGTGCTCGACGGGCTGCGGAAGATGAGCCGGGACAATGCTCGGACGCCGGTGCAGTGGGACGGTTCTGCGCAGGCGGGGTTCACGGCGGGGGAGCCGTGGATTCCGGTGAACCCGAACTATGTGGATGTGAACGCGGAGGCTGATCGGGCCTCTGAGCGGAGCGTGTTCGCGTTCTACCAGCGGCTGATCGCGCTGCGGCACGCGGAAGACGTCGTTGCTGTCGGGGACCTGACAATGCTCGAGATAGAGCACCCGACGCTGTATGCGGCCGCGCGGTCGCTCGGGGGTGTGCGGTTGTTGGTGGTCGGGAACGTGTCGGGGGAGGAGCTGGAGGTGCCGCTGCTTGCGGAGTGGGGCGGCGCGACGCTCGTACTGTCCAACACCGGGACGACGGCGAGCGGGGCGTCGATCACCTCGCTCGCGCCGTGGGAGGTGCGGGTCTACCGGGTCGCCTGATCGACTACACAGCTGCCTCCGCTCCGCTCACCCGGCCGGCACCAAGGCCGCGAAGTCCTGCGGCCGCTCCATCGACGGGAGGTGGGCCACCTCGTCCCACACCACGGCGCTCGCGGTCTGGACGCCGGCCACCAGGTGCTCGCCTGCCTGCCTGATGCTTTCGATGTCGAGCCCTCCGGAGAGGACCAGGGTCGGCACCATGATCTCGCCGTAGCGGTACGGTGCAGCGGGGGAGAGGTCCTCCTCGGCGCTCCACACCTCGTCGGGCCACCCGCCCGTGATATCGAAGACGCGCCGCTGCATCGCACCGACCTTGTCCCGCACGCTGGCCGGCACGGCATCTGGACCGCGGCGTGGGCCGTCGACCCATGCACGGAGGTTCGCCTCGACGGCGGCGTCGAGGTCTCCGGCCTCGAGGGCGTTGCCCTCGGCCTCGAAGAACGCCACGAGCTCGTCGGTCCGCTCTGTGAGCAGGGCGCCGCCGGGCGCTACCAGCACGAGCGAGGCGACGGCCTCCGGGCGTTCGAGCGCCACCTCGACCGCGACACCCGCACCGAACGAGCACCCGACCACGTGCACGCGTCCGATCCCGAGGGAGTCGAGCGTCGCGAGCACGTCAGCGCGCGGCGACCACGGCCCGACCGGCTGTGCAGTCGACTCGCCGTACCCGCGAAGGTCCAGTCGCACGACATCCTGCACGGCGGTGAGTGCTGGCCAGACGGGGTCCCACATCCGGCGGTCCGCGATCCCCGCGTGAATGAGCAGGAGCGGGGTCCGCCCGACGGGACCGGAGCGTTCGTGTGCGAGCATCTGGCCAGTGAACGCCCTTGCGCTACCTGAGGCAACGCCTGAACGACAGGTCCGCCCTGACGAGCGGCATGACGAACGTGCCGTGAGCGAGCGTCGAAGGCCTCCGGGATCTCGATCTGCGGCGATCACCCCCGCCGGGCTCGGCGCAGGACCCTCGCACGTGTGGTGACGAAGGCATCCACGGCAGCTTCGTGCCAGCGTTACTCATTCGGCTCCCTCTCTCCCCTCGTCCCTGATGGACGGAACGCTCCGCTCCTTGATGCGCTCGGCACCGACTTTCTCCTCATCGGCGCCGTCATGGGAACGGCCAGGCGCCGGGCCTGAGGCAGGTTGGTGACCCCCACCCTCAGCTCCGATGATCCCTTTTTGGCCCTTCTGGTAGCATTTTTCTGATGAGTGCACTGAACGCAGGACATTGGGCAATTCTTGTCGCGCTTCTCTCCGCGATTCTTGTCGTCGGGGCGCTGGTTGTCGTATTCGTGATTCGCGCGCTGTCTTCGCGGTCAGGGAGTGCATCTCGACGGCAGTCGCCGCCCGACGATAGTCGCCACCCGGACGTCTAGGTCGGCGGAAAGCGTCAAGGCCATCGTTCACTCTGCGCAACGCCGCCGCACCCTTGATCGCGACGCGCCGCGAGGGCCGTGACGACCAGTGCACCTCCAAATGCCCGACGTGTGAGCCTGCTCGGAGAGTCTGCGATGGTGACGCATCGTCGGGCCATGCCAGGACGAGGTAGTCCTCGACCGGGTCGATCGCCCTCCCCTGACGTCGTCTCTGGTGGACGCCGGTCACTGGGCCGTGTCGGCACCGTCAGCGCGGTCTGTCCACAAGAGCTCACCGTCGAGCACCTTTGTGGTCAGCTTCATGCTGAGAGAGCGGGCGACGGCGGCCGAGGCCTCGTGCTGGGGGTGGACATACGCCTGCAACGCCGTGACGCCTGCACCCCGGAGCCATTCCGCGACGGCGCGCGCCGATTCTTGGGCGTAGCCATTCTGTTGGTGACGCACGCCGACGACCCAGGCGAGGTCAGCCCGGGCCGCGCAGCCGCCCCAGCCTTCGACCGTGGCCTGCACCGTACCGACGAGTTCACCGGACATCCTGTCCCTGAGCATCCAGTTCAACCAGAGCTGCGTGCCGTCAGGGCTCCGGCCGCCTTCGAACCGCGTGTACCGCTCGACGAGCTCGGCGCGGGTCGACGGGACTCCTCCCGTGAACGCGTGCAGATCGAGGCTGTCGAACGTGACGGCGGCCTCGCCGGCATGGGCGACGGAGACGACCTCCAGCTCGAGCCGGGAAGTGCTCAGTGGCGCAGTGGTCAGGATAGTCATGGCGTAACGCTAGCGCCGCCGTTGACGTGCGCTTCGAGGAATGCACGGCAGTCGTCCGCCGAATATCGGGCTCGATCAGCGATTGGCCGGCGACAGTCCGGCCGGTTGCCTCACCGGTTCCTGTGCGTGCCGATCGTGCCGCACAAGGCTGGCAAATATAGGAGACAGCCCGAGCAGCTGTGGGTCATGACGTCGTTGATACGCCTCAGTGTTATCCGGCGGCGACTGGCCATTCTCGTTGAATGTTAAATAACCTGAGGCTGGTCACCTTCAAGCAGAATTGACTGTGCAGGATTGTTGACCTGGTCCTGCGTCATCAGTACAGTTCGAGTGTGCGAATGGTGTTTGGTGTCGACTCAGCCGAAAGCGAGAACCAGGCGGCCACTCGTGTTGCACAAGCGGCGGAGCGGGCGTGATACACCTGAAAAAGGAGTGGGACATGAAGCGTTGGGGAACTATCATGATGAGCGTGGGTGGTGGGATCTTTATCGGGAGTGCTCTACTTCTCGGTAATTCCACCCTGAATGCCGTCGGGGCGGTGCTTATTCTTTTCCCGCCGGTGCTGTTCGTCATCCGGTATGTCGAAGAGAAGATCACTTTTCACAGGCCCGCGCGCTGACCGCTGCCGGGGTCGAAAGGTAGGTCAAGCGCCTGTCGAGGTCCTACGACAGGCGGCAGGCGCTAGGGCCTCGGCACTTGTTTCAGTCTATGAACTGTTCGCGATGTTGAAAGAAGGAGTGGTTTTCAGTGACTAGTCCTGGTTGGGGTGCAGCTATTGCGTGTGCCGCGCTGCTTGTACTGTTGGATACCGTGTTTCTGATGATTGTCATTCAGGCATCGCGTGGTGAGCGGAGCTACCTCGCGGGAATTCGGCTACCGGCACTCATGAAGAGCGATGGCGCCTGGCGCTCAGGCCATACTGCTGCAAGAAAGGCGCTCGTTCCGTTCGCTTGGGCGGGAATTGGGATCGCGGTAGTATCGATTCCATTTCAGGTGATTCCGGTAGTATACGTATGCCTGCTCGGCCTTTGGTTGGTGTTGACAATTCTGTCGCTTGCAGTGGTTTCGGTGGTGGCTGTCCGGGCGGCAAAAGCTGGCTATGAGGTGTTCTCACCAGAGTCTTGATCGGTTGCCTCGTTGAAGGTGGAGTAGGACGAGGGCTGTGGCGGTGTTTTCGGTGAGGTGGGATGGGTCGAGGGTGATCAGGCGTAGGGCTCGCCAGGTGTTTTTGATCAGGGCATTGGCGCGTTCGGCGACGGAGCGTAGCGAGGTCAGGATGCTGTCGCGGGCGACGTTGTCGAGGTCAGCGTTGTTCGTCAGGCGCAGCGGGTGTCAGATCCCGATCCCGGCGCTTTGGTAGCCCTTGTCGGTGAGCGTCACGACGCCCGCTGCGGCGGCCGGCTACAGCGCGGGCAGGGCGAAGGTGCGGGCGGCAGTGATGTCGTGGGTGGAGCCGGGGCTGGCGGGTGAGACCCAGACGGGGTAGCAGGTCGGATCGGTGAGGACCTGGATGTTCCCGCCGCGGGGGTGGTGCTTGCCGGAGTACCAGGACTCGGCGCCGGTGGGGGTCCGTGCAGCGCCGTGGTCGGGATCAAGGTGCCGTCCAGGCATACGGACGGCCAGTCTTCTTCAGCCGCCATTGCCAGAACTTCGTGCAGGTCCGGCGCATGGGCGGCGATCACGCTGATCCCCTCGTGCAGGTACCGGTAGGCAGCCGCGACCGAGATGTCAGCATCACGAGCCAGGGCCGAGACCCGCGCGCCGTCCTTGAACCACCGCAGCACCAAGACCACCTGCCTCCGAGCGGTGCCAGCTCGTTGCCAGCGGCGCCGGTCGATACCGCGGCGATGATCGGTGAGCCATCGAGTGACCACCTCCAGAGTGTGAGCAGGTACGTCGAGGCTGGCACGATAGGTGATCAAGCGGGGACCCAGGGGTCGCGGATGGGTGTTTGGCGACTTTCATCCTGGCGGCTGAGACCCCGCCCACCACACCCACCCCCCCAACCCGCAGGTCAGCGCACCGTCGCGCCCCTCACCTCAACTGCCCTGGTGAGAAAACCTCATTAATCTTTCAAATCTACTATCGATACTGGTCGGAGTCTGGATCACTGGCGCATTTGCTGCGACACCTTTGGTCCGGTGCGAAGATCGTGTCTCCTCGCCATGTGGGTGAGTGCCTGCGGCGACTCGAGCGGCTATGCAGCCCTGACCCTGGACGATGAGGTGGCCGCTCGGATCGGTCGGCAGTCGCCGTGGTGGACAGGCGACGCACGACCGCACTGACGCGGTCTCCGCTCATTTCCCTCGTGCGACCAGCACGTGAGGGTCGGACGGGGCTGACTAGCCCGGTACGTGTCGATCGCGTGGCTCCCGCGCGCCGCGTTCCACCCCCTGAGACCCCTTGGTGTCAAGGCGTGGAAGCAATGGTGGCGTTGAGGAGCTCTTCGAATTTCTCTCGCGGGGTGTAGAAGCCCAGGGCTGCTCGGGGTCTGTCGTTGAGCTCTTCGGCGATGGCGTCGAGGTAGGGCTGGTGGTCGGTGATGACGGTGCCCTTGGGCAAGTACTCGCGAATGAGCCCGTTGGTGTTCTCGTTCGTGCCGCGCTCCCAGGGGGACCGGGGGTGGGCGAAGTAGACGGGCATCGTCGTGGCCAGTGTGAGGGCGCCGTGGCGGGCCATCTGTGAGCCCTGGTCCCACGTCAACGACTTGCGCATCATGGCCGGCAGGGAGTTCGCGTGCTCGATGAGCAGGTCCGCCAACGGGGCCGATGTTTTGCCCTGGGGCAAGCCCAGGATCACCACGAACCGGGTGGTGCGCTCGACCAGCGTTGCGACCGCGGAGCGGCCGAACGCCCCCACGACGAGGTCACCTTCCCAGTGCCCGGGAACCCGGCGGTCAGCGACCGTGGCGTCGCGGTCGTCGATGGGGACCATCCCCACGATCGGCCCGGTCCGTTCACCTGCAGGTTTGCGGGGCCGGCGAGCGATCCGCTTGGAGCGCAGCATCACTGCGTGCTTGGCGAGGTCGCCCTTGGGCAGGGCGTAGATGAACCGGTAGATCGCTTCATGACTGGCCGTGGCGCCGCCAGCAGCAGGGGAATGACTCACCCTCGCAACGGTGGGGCCGACCGCTTCCAGAAGCAACCGGCCTGCGATCTGCCGGGGCGTCCTCGAGCGCTTCAGATCCGCCAAGACCCGAGCCCGAAGCACTTCGTCACCAGCGACCTTGCCGACCTGCGGGCGCCGACGGTTGCGCTCAGCCCGACAGTCCGCCGTCACCAACCGGTACCCCAACGTCTTCGTCGAGTTCCGGACAATCTCACGGCACACGACCGACGGCGCACGGTCGATGTGAGCGGCGATCCGGCGCATCGACCACCCCGCCTTGAGGCCCGTGGAGATCTCAACCCGATCAGCGATCGTCAACATCCTGCGCCCCACACCCGTACCCCTCGCCGACCAGCACTGTTGCTACGACGCTATGACACCAAGCCCCTCCGTCTACCCGCACCTGCCAGGATCGGCGCCCCGCCGCTGTCGAGTCCCGATCGTGACCTTCCGAAATGTCGTGTTCACACGAGTCGGGCACTGCCGAAACAGGGCGTCCTTAGCGTCTACCCACGTGAGCGGCACGCACGTACAGGTCTGGTCTCTGGATCCCCGGAGACCGTTCGTCGCTCACGTCGGCTGATTCCCGGTGGCTGCGGCCACGGCGAAAGGACCCCCGATGACCACATCGCGACGACTGGCCCGCGTACTGCCCGCCTCAGCGCTCGTTCTCGTCCTCGGCCTCTCCGGCTGCGGCGCCAAGACAGGCGAGAGCACCGCAGACACCTCCGCTGCCGCCTCGTGCGTCGAGACCGACGGTGATGCCGTGAAGATCGGCTTCCTCAACTCCCTCTCCGGGACGATGGCGATCTCCGAGCAGACCGTGCGCGACTCGCTCGACCTCGCCGTCAAGGAGATCAACGCCGACGGCGGAGTCCTCGGCAAACAGCTCGACGTCGTCGCGGAAGACGGGGCGTCCGAGCCCACCGTCTTCGCCGAGAAGGCTGAGAAGCTCATCACGAGCGACTGCGTCGCCGCCGTCTTCGGCGGATGGACGTCCTCCAGCCGCAAGGCCATGCTCCCCGTGTTCGAGTCGAAGAACTCGCTCCTGTTCTATCCGGTCCAGTACGAGGGCCTCGAAGCGTCGAAGAACATCTTCTACACGGGCGCCACGACCAACCAGCAGATCGTCCCGGGCATGGACTACCTCAAGGAAGAAGGCAAGACGAAGGTCTTCCTCGTTGGCAGCGACTACGTCTTCCCCCAGACCGCGAACAAGATCATCAACGCGTACGCCGAGGCGAACGGCATCGAGATCGTCGGCGAAGAATACGCACCGATGGGTCACACCGACTTCTCGACGATCGTCAACAAGCTCAAGGCCTCCGGCGCCGACGCCGTCTTCAACACGCTCAACGGTGACTCCAACGTCGCCTTCTTCAAGGAGTACAAGAACGTCGGCCTCTCCGCCGAGACCACCCCGGTCGTCTCCGTCTCCATCGCCGAAGAAGAGATCGGCGGCATCGGCATCGACAACGTCGAGGGCCAGCTCACCGCCTGGAACTACTACCAGACCGTCGACAGCCCCGCGAACACCGCGTTCGTCGAGGCGTTCAAGGCCGAGTACGGCGACGACCGCGTGACGTCCGACCCCATGGAAGCCGCCTACACGTCCGTCTACCTGTGGAAGAACATGGTCGAGAAGGCCGAGTCCTTCGACGTCGCCGACATCCAGGCGGCCGCCGACGGCGTCAGCTTCGACGCCCCCGAAGGCACCGTCACCATCAACGGCGACAACCACCACATCGCCAAGACCGCGATGGTCGGCAAGATCGCCGACGACGGCCTCATCTACACCGAGTGGAGCTCCGAGGAGCCCATCGAGCCCGACCCCTTCCTCGAAGGGTACGACTGGGCCGCCGACCTCTCCTGAGCACACCCGCACCTGAGCGAGGGAGGGAGCACCCGCTCCCGCCCTCGCCCACCTGGACCACCAGCGGACCCCGCTCAGCAGACACCGCACCCGGAGGCGCTCGATGGATGTTCTCTTCTCCCAGCTCTTCGCAGGCCTGAGCCTCGGCTCCGTCCTGCTCCTCGCCGCGCTCGGCCTCGCCCTGACCTTCGGCCAGATGGGCGTCATCAACATGGCCCACGGCGAGTTCATGATGGCCGGCGCCTACACCGCCTACGTCGTCCAAGGGATCGTCTCGAACGCCGGGGTGTCCCTCATGATCTCGCTCGTCGTCGGGTTCCTCGTCGGCGGGACGCTCGGGCTCGTCCTGGAGATGACCCTCATCCACCGGATGTACCGGCGACCGCTCGACACGCTCCTCGTCACGTGGGGCGTCGCCCTCGTCCTCCAGCAGGCCGCCCGCAACATCTTCGGTGCACCCAACGTCGACGTCCGCGCCCCCGAGTGGCTCCGGGGCGCCATCAGCATCGCCGGCCTCGACGTGCCACGCACCCGACTCTTCATCATCGCGCTCGCCGTCGTGTGCGTCGTCGCACTCTCGCTCGTCCTCAAGCTCACGCCCCTCGGCCGCCGCATCCGCGCCGTCGTGCAGAACCGCGACCTCGCCGAGACGAGCGGCATCTCGACGAAAGCCACCGACCGCCTGACGTTCTTCATCGGCTCCGGCCTCGCGAGCGTCGCCGGCGTCGCCCTCACGCTCCTCGGATCGATCGGCCCCACCCTCGGCACCAACTACATCGTCGACGCCTTCCTCGTCGTCGTCGTCGGCGGCATC
Source organism: Sanguibacter antarcticus (assembly GCF_002564005.1). Classification (NCBI taxonomy): domain Bacteria; kingdom Bacillati; phylum Actinomycetota; class Actinomycetes; order Micrococcales; family Sanguibacteraceae; genus Sanguibacter; species Sanguibacter antarcticus. The sequence continues at coordinate 3,498,239 of NZ_PDJG01000001.1, forward strand.
GGGCAGATCAAGGGAGCCGTCATCGCAGCCTTCGCCCTCGGCATCCTCCAAGCCACCATCGAGTACTCCACCACCGCGAGCATCGCCAAGGTCCTCGTGTTCGTCGTCATCGTCGCCTTCCTCCAAGCCCGGCCCCAAGGCCTCGTCTCCGTCCGACAGAGGGGGATCGCATGAGCACGCTCACCGGGCTGCTCGCCCGCCCCGGGCGCACCCGCACCCTCGCAGGGTTCGCGCTCGCCGCCGTCCTGCTGTTCGCCGTCGCACCCGCCGTCCTCTCCGACTTCCGGCTCAACCTCCTCGCCAAGTTCCTCTGCCTCGCGATGGTCGCCGTCGGCATCGGCCTCGCCTGGGGGCGCGGCGGCATGCTCACCCTCGGCCAAGGCGTCTTCTTCGGCCTCGGCGCCTACATCATGGCGATGCACCTCAAGCTCGCCGACGCCGGACCCGACGGGGTGCCCGACTTCATGAGCCTCTACGGCAGCGGAGAGGTCCCCGCCTGGTGGGAACCGCTCCGATCCGCACCCGTCGCGATCCTCGCGATCCTCGTGGTGCCGTGCGCGCTCGCCGCGCTCCTCGGCTTCGCCGTCTTCACACGGCGCGTCCGCGGCGCCTACTTCGCGATCCTCTCCCAGGCGCTCGCCGCAGCCTTCGCGATCCTCCTCATCGGCCAGCAGAAGGTCACCGGCGGCACCAACGGGCTCAACGGGTTCCGGTCCTTCTTCGGCTACGACCTCGCCGACCCCGTCAACAAGCGCATGATCTTCTTCATCGCCGCAGGCGTCCTCCTCCTCATGGTCGCCCTCGTGCGCCAGCTCATGGTCTCCCGCTTCGGCGAGCTCCTCGTCGCCGTCCGCGACCAAGAGAACCGCGTGCGGTTCCTCGGGTACGACCCCGCCGTCATCAAGGTCGTCGCCTACGTCGTCGCCGCAGGCATGGCCGCCGTCGGCGGTGCGCTGTTCGTCCCCGTCGTCGGGATCGTCTCCCCGGCCGACGTCGGTGTCGTGCCCTCCATCGGGTTCCTCGTCGGTGTCGCGATCGGCGGACGAGCCACCCTGCTCGGTCCCGTCCTCGGCGCGATCGGCGTCTCCTGGGCGCAGACGTCGCTCTCCGAGTCGTTCCCCTCCGGGTGGATCTACTTCCAGGGCGCGCTGTTCATCGTCGTCGTCGCGTTTCTGCCCGGGGGGCTCGCCTCCCTCGTCAGCAAGCTCCGGCGCACACCGCGGGAGCAGACCGCCGCAGTCCCCGACGCACCAGTCCCCGACGCACCGCCCACCCCCGCCGCTCCACCCGTCCCTGCGACCGCCGGAGGCCACGATGACTGAGCCGACGCACCCCACACCCACGCCGGTCACCACCGACAGCACCGCACCAGCCGTCGACGGCGCCGGGATCGACCTCGACTCCGCCGGCGCCGTCCTCGGACAGGACACCGACCGGTTCCGGCACGACTACCTCGAGGTGCGCGGCCTGCACGTCGAGTTCGACGGCTTCGTCGCCGTCGACTCCGTCGACCTCACTGTCGTGCAAGGCGACCTGCGGTTCCTCATCGGGCCCAACGGCGCCGGGAAGACGACGATCGTCGACGCCATCACCGGGCTCGCGAAAGCGAGCGGGTCCGTCCGCTTCGGCGGCACCGAGCTCCTCGGGCGCACGGTGCACAAGGTGGCCCGCGCAGGCGTCGGTCGCACCTTCCAGACGGCGAGCGTCTTCGAGGAGCTCACCGTCCTGCAGAACCTCGACATCGCCGCCGGCTCCGGCCGCAGCCCCTGGGAGCTCCTGCGCCGACGCAGCGGCGTCCCCGAGAACGTCGAGGCCGCCATGGAGACCATCGGCCTCACGCACCTGCGCGACGTCCAGGCAGGCATCCTCGCCCACGGCCAGAAGCAGTGGCTCGAGATCGGCATGCTCCTCGTCCAAGACGCCAGACTCCTCCTGCTCGACGAGCCCGTCGCCGGCATGAGCCACGCCGAGCGCGAGCAGACCGGCCTCCTCCTCCAGCGGATCGGCGAGCAGCGCACCGTCGTCGTCGTCGAGCACGACATGGAGTTCCTCCGCGCGTTCGCGTCCTCCGTCACCGTGCTGCACATGGGATCCGTCCTCTCCGAGGGCACCTACGCCGAGGTCCAGGCGGACCCGCGGGTCCAAGAGGTCTACCTCGGCACCGCGGGCGCGTCGCGCGGCGCCCGCCGCACGCGTCCCCGGCCAGCGACCACGACCACCCCGACGACGGAGGCCTGACATGCTCGAGATCCGCGACCTCCACGTCGGCTACGGCCGCAGCCTCGTCCTCTACGACGTCTCCGTCACCGTGCCGTCCGGTGGGGTCGCCGCTATCCTCGGCCACAACGGTGCAGGCAAGTCGACGCTGCTCCGTGCGACGCTCGGCCTCCTGCGACCGCGCTCCGGCACGATCACCTTCGACGGGGAGGACATCACGACGATGCCGACCTACCAGCGCGTCCGCCGCGGTCTCGCGTACGTCCCCCAGGGGCAGCAGTCCTTCGGCGACCTCACCGCACGCGAGAACCTCCAGCTCGTCGCCGACACCCGCAAAGACGGGACCACGCGGCTCGACGAGGCGCTCGACCTCTTCCCCGCCCTGAGCAGCCTCCTCGGCAGGCGGGCCGGGCTCCTCTCCGGCGGCCAGCGCCAGCAGCTCGCGATCGCCCGTGCGCTCATCACCGGCCCGCGCCTGCTGCTCCTCGACGAACCGACCGAAGGCATCCAGCCCTCCGTCGTCACCGAGATCGAAGACGCGATCGTCGCGCTGACCGACTCGGGGGAGATGTCGGTCCTCCTCGTCGAGCAGCACGTCGGCTTCGCGCTCGGGGCCGCCGACGCGTACTACGTCGTCGAGTCCGGCAGGGTCGTCGACTCCGGCGGCGGTGGCGTCGACGCCGAAGACCACGTCCGCGCAGCGATGGCCATCTGATGCACTTCTCACCAGCAGACCAAGAAAAGCTGCTCCTCGCCGTCGCCGGGATGGTCGCCCGCGACCGGCGAGCGCGCGGCATCCGGCTCAACTACCCCGAGACGGTGGCCCTCCTCACCACGTGGGTCATCGAAGAGGCCCGCGCCGGCGGGACCGTCGCCGACCTCATGGTCGCCGGTCGCGAGGTCCTCGGGCGCGACGACGTCATGGACGGCGTCGCCGAGATGCTCCCCGACGTCCAGGTCGAAGCCACCTTCCCCGACGGGCGCAAGCTCGTCACCATCCACAACCCCATCGCCTAGGAGCCCGCCATGGCAGGAATCTCCACCACCGGTCCAGGCGCCGTCCGGCTCGGGTCCGACGCCCCGATCGTGCTCAACGGCGACCGGACGCCGGCCGAGCGGCTCACGCTCGTCATCGAGAACACCGGCGACCGCCCGGTGCAGATCGGCTCCCACCTCCACCTCCCCGACTCCAACACCGCGCTCGCGTTCGACCGCGTCGCCGCGCGCGGCTTCCGGCTCGACATCCCCTCCGGGACGTCGCGCCGCTTCGAGCCCGGCGCGTCCGCCCAGGTCGAGGCGGTCGCGCTGCGCGGCCTGCGACGCGTCCCCGGGATCCAGCGAGACAAGACCGCGGCGCACAGCGACGTCTCCCAGCCCGCACCCACCCGACCCGTCGCGCTCGCACCGACCGAAGGAGACCGCACCGATGGTTGAGGTTCCCCGCGCCCAGTACGTGGCGCTCTACGGCCCCACCACAGGCGACCAGGTGCGCCTCGGCGACACCGACCTGTGGATCGAGATCGAAGAGGACCGCACCGTCGGCGGCGACGAAGCCGTGTTCGGCGGCGGCAAGTCCATCCGCGAGTCCATGGCACAAGGCACCACCACGCGGGCCGACGGCGCCCTCGACACCGTCATCACCAACGCGATCGTCCTCGACTGGTGGGGCGTGGTCCGCGCCGACGTCGGCATCCGTGACGGCCGCATCGTCGCGCTCGGCCGCGCCGGCAACCCCGACATCGCCGACGGCGTCCACCCCCGCCTGCACATCGGACCGAGCACCGACGTGGTCAGCGGCGAGGGCAAGATCCTCACCGCAGGCGGCATCGACTCCCACGTCCACCTCATCTCCCCGTCCCAGATCGTCGAGGCGCTCGCCACCGGGCTGACCACCGTCGTCGGCGGCGGGACAGGTCCGAGCGAAGGCACCAAGGCGACGACCGTGACGCCCGGCGCCTGGCACCTGCGGACCATCCACCGCAGCCTCGACCGCCTCCCGGTGAACATCCTCCTGCTCGGCAAGGGCAACACCGTGAGCACCGCAGCGCTGCGCGAGCAGGCCATGGCCGGCGCCGGCGGCTACAAGGTCCACGAAGACTGGGGCTCCACACCCGCAGCGATCGACGCCGCACTCACCGCAGCCGAAGACTGGGGACTGCAGGTCGCTCTCCACTCCGACTCCCTCAACGAGGCAGGCTTCGTCGCCTCCACGCTCGACGCCATCGGCGGCCGGTCCATCCACGCCTTCCACGCCGAAGGCGCCGGCGGCGGCCACGCACCCGACATCCTCACCGTCGCGAGCCACCCCAACGTCATCCCCGGCTCCACCAACCCGACCCTCCCGCACACCGTGAACACCGTCGCCGAGCACCTCGACATGCTCATGGTCTGCCACCACCTCAACCCCCGCGTCCCCGAAGACCTCGCGTTCGCCGAGTCCCGCATCCGAGCGACGACCATCGCGGCGGAGGACCTCCTCCACGACATGGGCGCCATGTCCATCACCTCCTCCGACGCCCAGGCGATGGGCCGCATCGGCGAGGTCATCACCCGCACCTGGCAGGTCGCCCACGTCATGAAAGCCCGCCGCGGAGCCCTCGAAGCACCCGGCCCCGACACCCTGCCTGCCGACAACCTCCGCGCCCGTCGCTACGTCGCCAAGTACACGATCAACCCCGCCGTCGCCCACGGCATCGACGCCTACGTCGGCTCCGTCGAGCCCGGCAAGATCGCCGACCTCGTCCTGTGGGAGCCCAAGTTCTTCGGCGTCCGCCCGTCCGTCGTCATGAAGGGCGGAGCCCTCGTCTGGGGAGCGCTCGGCGACCCCAACGCGTCCATCCCGTCGCCCCAGCCCGTCCTCATGCGCCCGGCGCTCGCGGACGCGGTCGCCGCCGACGTCTCGTTCACGTTCGTCTCGCCCGCAGCGCTCGACGACGGGCTGGCCGAGCGGCTCGAGCTCGACCGGACGCTCCTCCCCGTCGCCGACACCCGCGGCGTCGGCAAAGCACAGATGCGCAACAACGACGCCCTGCCCACCATCGCGATCGACCCCGAGACGTTCGCCATCCACGTCGACGGCGACCTCGTCGAGCCCGCCCCCGCCGCGAGCCTCCCGCTCGCTCAGCTCTACTCGATGTTCTGATGCACCAGATCACCGGCACCAGCCCCGACGTCATGATGATGCTGCTCGCCGACGCGCGCCTGCCCACCGGTGGTCACACCCAGTCCGCCGGGCTCGAGCCCGCGCTGCGAGCGGGCATGGCGCCGCGCGACGTGCCCGCCTACATCGCGGCGCGCCTCGCCACGACCGCCCGCGTCGAGGCAGGCACCGCGGTCGTCGCGCGGCACGTCGCGCTCCAGCACAGCGACATCCAGCACAGTGACATCCCGCACAGCGACCTCCAGCACGGCGACCTCGCCCACGTGCGCGCCGCCTGGGCCGCCCGCACGCCGAGCCCGGCGCTGCGCGAGACGTCCGAACGGCTCGGGCGTGGTTACCTGCGCCTCGTCCGGCGGCTCTGGGCCGACCACGCGGCGCTCGCCGCGCTCGAACGAGACCTTCCCTCGCGGGGGCGGCCGCCCGGCGGCCCTGCAGCCGGTCCGCAGCGCGTCCTCGGCGGCGTCCCACGCCCGGTGGTCCTCGGCGTCCTCGCCGCGTGCTCCGGTCTCGACGCCGGTCGCCTCGCACGCCTCGTCGCGTACGACGACGCCCAGACGGTCGCGGCGGCGTCCCTCAAGCTCGAGCCCGTCGACCCCGCCGACGTCACCGCCTGGGTGCTCGCGGCCGGCCCCGACATCGACGACCTCGTGCGCGAGGTCGAGGACCTCACCCATCCCGACCAGATCCCTGCCCACGGCGCACCGCTCATGGAGCAGTGGGCCGAGCACCACGCCCGCACCACAGAAAGGCTCTTCAGTGCCTGAGAACCACGTCCCCGACGTCACCCCCGCACCCGTCCGGACCCGATCGCTGCGCCTCGGCGTCGCCGGGCCCGTCGGCACCGGCAAGAGCTCGCTCATCGCTCTCGTGTGCCGAGAGCTCGCCGGCGAGCTCTCGCTCGGCGTCATCACCAACGACATCTACACCGACGAGGACGCCCGGTTCCTGCGCTCCGCCGGTGTCCTGGACCCTGAGCGGATCCGCGCCGTCGAGACCGGGGCCTGCCCGCACACCGCCATCCGGGACGACATCACCGCCAACCTCATGGCTGTCGAAGACCTCGAGGATGACTTCGCGCCGCTCGACGTCGTCCTCGTCGAGTCCGGAGGCGACAACCTCACCGCGACGTTCTCGCCGGCGCTCGTCGACGCCCAGATCTTCGTCCTCGACGTCGCCGGGGGCGGCGACGTGGCCCGCAAGGGAGGTCCTGGCATCGCCCGAGCCGACCTTCTCGTCGTCAACAAGACCGACCTCGCGCCCTACGTCGGCGTCGACGTCGCGCAGATGGTCGCCGACGGCGAGGCCGCCAGGGAGGGCCGCCCCGTCCTCGCCCTGTCACGAGAAGACCCCGTGTCGCGCGCGACCCTCAAGGCCTGGGTGCTCGAGATGCTCGCCGAGCACACCGGCGGCAACCACGTCCCTCAGGACCCGGGGCCGATGGCACCGCACTTCCACGCTGACGAGGACGACGACCACACCCACGACGACCACACCCACGGTGACGGCGAGCACGCACACAGCCACTCTCGCTCGCACGCCTGAACGTCGGCGCCATGACCCAGATCGCCGTGCACGTCGACGGAGGACGAGCCCGGTGCGCCCTGCGGACCGGGCTCCTCAGCCCGCGCGTGCTCTCCTCCGACCATGCGGGTGCCCGCGTCGCGCTCGTCGCGACCGGAGCGCTCCTCCTCGCCGGCGACCACGTCCGGATCGACGTCCGGGTCGGGCCCGGTGCCTGGCTCGAGGTCGTCGAGACGTCGGGGACCGTGGCGTACGACGCACGGGGCGGCGCGGCAGCCTGGGACGTGACGATCCACGTCGACGAGGGCGGGACACTCGTGTGGGAGGGGCTCCCGTTCGTCGTCGCGTCGGGCGCCGACGTGACCCGCCGCACCACGGCGACGCTCGCGCACGGGGCGGTGCTGCTCCTGCGCGAGACCCTCGTGCTCGGCCGGACCGGCGAGATCGGCGGTGACCTCCGGTCGCAGACCCGGTGCTCGCTCGACGGACAGCCCGCGTTCGTCGAGGACCTGCGCCTCGACGTCTCACGCACGGCACCCGGTGTCCTCGGTGACGCACGGGTCCTCGACTCCGCCCTGTGCATCGGGACGCGGCCGCCCCCGAGCGAGCCCGTCGCGGGCCAGGTGCACCTCGACCTCGACGCCCCCGGCGCCGTGCTGCGGTCCGTCGGCCAGCACGCCCACACGGGATCGGTCGGAGCCCGGTGGGCACGGTGGACCGAGCACGTGCGGCACCGCCCTCCGCCCCTCCTGCCCAGCCCTCTCCGTCTCGCCTCCGACCCGAAGGAGCCCCACCATGCACGTTCCTGACCACATGATCGACGACCCGACGTCGGTCGCGACCGCGACCGTCGCCTGCGCGACCCTGGCGTACGCCGCCTACCGCTCGCGGACAGAGCTCACCCGACGCACCATCGCGACGACCGCAGCCACCGGCGCGCTCGTCTTCGCCCTCCAGATGGTCAGCTACCCGGTGAGCACCGGGACGAGCGGGCACCTCATGGGCGGTGTCCTTGCCGCCGCGCTCGTCGGCCCGTGGCTCGGGATGATGAGCGTGACGCTCGTCCTCGTGGTCCAGGCGACACTCTTCGCCGACGGCGGGATCACTGCGCTCGGCACGAACACGCTCCTCATGGCGGTGATCGGGACAGCAGCAGGCTGGGCCGTCACCCGTGGGGTCCAGCGTGCGCTCGGCGGTCGTCTCGCCGACACCCGCTACGCACCGCTCGCGGGAGGCGTCGGTGCGCTCGTGAGCGTGCCGGCGTCCGCGCTCGCCTTCGTCGCGCTCTTCGCCTTCGGGGGCACAGCCACGGTCCCGCTCGGAGAGCTCACCGCCTCGATGCGCTCGGTGCACGCGCTCATCGGGCTCGGCGAAGGGCTCATCACCGCGCTCGTCCTCGCCCTCGTCCTGGCCGTCGCCCCGGGCGTCGCCCGCATCGACGCGCGACGCCAGAGCGCGGCTGCGCTCGTGCACGCACCCGTCGGACGCGCCGTCGGGGCGCTCTCCGGGATCGCGGCCGTCAGCGCGGTCGTCCTCTCGTCCTTCGCGGCAGCGGCCCCTGACGGCCTCGAGGCGACCGCCGCCGAGCTCGGCTTCCTCGACGTGGCCGGGCCGCATGCTCTGGCTGCGCTCCCGCTCGCGGACTACGGCGCGACGAGCGGGAGCCCCGTCGGCGTCGCCGGGCTGCTCGGCACCGTCATGGTCGCTGCGCTCTCGACAGTGCTGCTCGCGGCGGTGCGCGAGCGTGTCGCAGCGCCCGTCACGGTACGGAGCGGGTCCGACGCTCGTGCGCGGTGACGCGCAGACCTGAACCGCGCAGCCGTCGGACGAGCTCGCGACGCTCGACGCGCACCGCGCCGAGCAGCACGAGCGCCTCGTAGCGTTCCGCGGGGACGTCGTAGTGGTCGAGATCGAAGCTGCGCGGGGGCAGGCCCGCCTCCCGGGCGAACGCGTGCAGCTCGTCGAGCGACTCGTCGCTCACGAGGTGTCCCCAGACGGTCGAGTGCTTGGGCCACAGGGGAGAGTCGAGGAGAACGGTCACACGGCATCATCGCACCGGCGGTCTCACCGGCGCGAGAGAACCGACCACGGGGCAGCGAGCAGGGGGAGGCCCGCGCCCCGTGGCCGGGGTCGTGGGGGCCGACTAGAGCGCGAAGTGCCCTGCGGCCATGCTCTCTGCGTCCTCGTACGTCGTGGCGGTGCGGCTCAGCGCCGCGGTGATGGCGTCGAGCCCGGACTCCACCTGGGTCTGGGTGACCTGCCACTGGGCGACGACACCCGAGAAGGTCGCCGCAGCCCCGCCCGTCCACGAGCCCTGGAGATCGGTGAGGTTGCGCATCATCGTGGCCACCTCGGTGCGGATAGACGTGACCGAGATGTTCACGGCCGTGCTCGCACCGGCCACCTGGCTGACGTCGACGCCGAACTTGCTCATTGCTGCCTCCTGTTCACGCGCCGGCCCGGCACCCGGGCGACGACGGTGCGCCGGGAGGTTCCCCGGCGCTGTGAGAAGGACGCTAGGGCGCGCAGACGAGAACCGGGCGGGCGACGCCGGTCGATCAGGGACGCGCTCGCGCAGGCTCGCCCTGTGGGCAGGCTCTACGACGGGCAGGCTCTACGACGCAGCAGCGCTGGGCGGCGCGGCGTCGAGCCGGCGCAGCTCCTTCGCGATGCGCGACGCCTCGGCCCCGAGGTTCTGGCGCGCAGCCTCTTCCCACGCCGACCCGAGCGGGCTCGCGTAGAGGGCCTTGCGGCCGAGGAGCTTCGTGAGGATCCGGTGCCGTGCCGTGAGGTAGTCCCGGAGCGGGATGTGCTCGTACTCCTTGCGGATGTCCTCGAGGTACGCCTTGTAGCGCTGCGGCTCCGTCGCAAGGATCCCCATGTCCGCGTCGCAGAGCACCGCGCAGTCGAAGTCCTGCGGGATGGACTTGTGCCGCACGAGCGCGGTGACGAGCGACGTCACGCGCTCCGCGTCGCGGTCCGGGACCCCGAGGCCGAGGAGCTCCTCGCGGGCGAGCGCCGCGCTCGCGACCTCGTCCTCGCCGCCGTGGGCGGCGTACGCCACGTTGGACGCTGCGTTGAAGATCGCCCCGTGGTACCAGGCGGCCAGTCGTACGAGGTCGGGTTCGTGCGTCTCTTCAGCGAGCTCGTCGACGCGGCTGAGAACGTCGGCCAAGTGCCGGACCGTGTGATAGACCCGGCACGGCTCGCTCCACCGGTCGAGCAGAGCGTTCCCGACCCGCTGGATGTCGGCGACGGGTGCGGTGGCGCCAGCCGCCGTACAGCTCCGGACCCATGAGGACAACAGCCACTGAGGCGCATCTGCGCTGCCAGGAGGCATGGACCAGCTTTCGACGGGTGAGCGTGAGCGCTCACGTGAGGTCTACGACCCGTAATCGTATCTCCGGATCGTCCGATGTACGTGGGGGACTGTACCGCCCACACCGAGCCAGGTCGAAGACTGCAGGTGAGAGGCCTACGCCTCCGCAGCTGCGGGCAGCTCGATCCGCACGGTGAGCCCACCGCCCGGCGTCTCCTGCACCCGCGCTGCACCGCCGAGACGCTCGACGATCGCTGCGACGATCGCGAGCCCCAGGCCCGAACCGCCGGAGTCGCGGTTGCGGGACGAGTCGACCCGGAAGAACCGCTCGAAGACCCGTTCGCCGTGCTCAGACGGGATGCCCGGCCCGTGGTCACGCACCTCGAGCACCGCCGTGCGCTCGCCGTCGTCGTCGGTGTCGAAACCGAGCGCGACCTCGACCGGTGTGCCCCGCGGTGTGTGCCGTGCGGCGTTGCCGACGAGGTTCGCCAGCACCTGCCGGAGCCGGCCCTCGTCGCCGACGACGACGCACGCACCCGTCTGACCGTCCGGCTGCAGCGGGACGAGCCGCACCTGTCGCGAGGGGTCGAGCGCGTGCAGGTCGCTCATCGCGTCCGAGGCGACCACGGCGAGGTCGACGGGGACGTTGTCGAGCGGGCGCCCTTCGTCGAGCCTGGCGAGCCGCAGGAGATCCTCGACGAGCGAGCCCATGCGCGTGGCCGAGTCCTCGATGCGGCGCATCGTGTCCGAGAGCGCCTCCGGCGTGGTCAGCGCACCCATCCGGTAGAGCTCGCCGTAGCCGCGGACCGTCGCGAGCGGGGTGCGCAGCTCGTGGCTGGCGTCAGCGATGAAGCGCCGCATCCGTGCCTCGGAGGCCTCGCGTGCGTCGAAGGCCTGCTCGATCTGGGAGAGCATCGAGTTGAGCGAGCGGGCGAGGCTGCCCACCTCGGTGGACGACGGTGCCTGCGGCACACGGCGGCTGAGGTCGCCCTCCGCGATCGCCGCAGCGGTCCGTTCGATCTCACCGAGCGGCCGGAACGACTGGCGGACGGCGAGGTAGCCCACCGCCGCACCGAGCGTGGTGATCACCAGCGCGGAGATCGCCAGGAGCTTCTGGATCTGCCCGACGGTGTCGCGGACCGAGTCGAGCGGCAGCCCGACGAAGACGATGCCCTGGTCTTCGCCCCCTGAGCTCGCGGTGAGCGCGATGACCCGCCACTGGGCGTCGGACGGGATGTCCGAGCCGGAGATGTTGACGGCCGCCGTCGTGAACGGGCCCGGCGGGATGTCGGAGTTCGCGAACGTGTACGGGCCCACCTTGGGCACGCCGTGGAGCTCGACGTTCTCCGCCTGGTACCAGCCCCGGGAGCGTCCGGAGTACGGGAACAGGACGATGTAGTAGTCGCTGGGGAGCGTCTGCTCCTGCTCCGTCGACAGGGACGCCAGCGCCTGGTTGGCGAGCTGCTCGGCCGTGCTCTCGAGCTGGCTGTCGATCTGCGCCTCGAGCGTCCTCGACACGAGCGTGTTCGTCACGGCGGCCGCGATCGCGAGGCTCGCGAGCAGCACGAGGGTGACGATCCCCACGAGCCGGACCCGGAGCGGGGTGCGAGCCCAGGCGGAGAGGATCGGCCCGACGTGCCGGCCCTCGTCGCTGAGGCCGGCCCGCTCGGTGTCCTCGAGCTCGGCCTCGTCGAGGTCCTGGGTCCGGTCCCTGCTCTCCGGGGGTGGAGGCGGGACCGGACCCATGCCGGCGGGCCGGATCTCGGTGCTCATGCCGACCGCTTGGGCGCCGGCTGACGCAGCAGGTACCCCACCCCGCGCTTCGTGGCGATGAGTGGCTCGAGCGTGGAGCCGTCGGGCAGGGGCGCGTTGTCGATCTTTCGTCTCAGGTACGAGATGTAGGACTCGACGATGTTCGCGTCGCCGCCCCAGTCGTACTGCCACACGTGATCGAGGATCTGCGACTTCGAGAGCACGCGCCCGGGGTTGAGCATGAGATAGCGCAGAAGCTTGAACTCGGTCGGGGAGAGCTCGACGGTGCGCCCTGCGCGCCGCACCTCGTGAGAGTCCTCGTCGAGCTCGAGGTCCGCGAAGCGCAGCACAGCGTCGTCGACGGGTGTGGGCTGGGTCCGACGCAGGACAGCACGGATGCGCGCGACCACCTCTTCGAGGCTGAACGGTTTGGTGACGTAGTCGTCGCCGCCGACCGTGAGGCCGGTGATCTTGTCCTGCGTGTCGTCGCGCGCCGTGAGGAACAGGACCGGCATGTGCTGGCCCTTCTCTCGGAGCCGGCGCGTGACGGTGAAGCCGTCCATGTCCGGGAGCATGACGTCGAGCACCACGAGGTCGGGTTCCGTGTCGCGGATGAGCGTGAGGGCGCTCATGCCGTCGGCTGCTGCGAAGACCTCGAAGCCCGCGAACCGCAAGGAGGTGGAGAGCAGCTCGCGGATGTTGGTCTCGTCGTCGACGACGACCAGGCGCGCTTCAGGTTGCGTCATGCATCCAGTGTGCGACGCAAGTCTGGACGGCGCCTGGGAGCCACCTGTGCGCGTGCGACGTGCAGGTGGCTCCCAGGCGCACCGTGACGGCTGTGCGGCCGTGACCAGCGGGTGCGCTGCGGTCAGATGTAGCGCAGCGGGTTGAACTCCTCGATCGGGATGATCCGCACGCGCGGCAGCTGCGTCGTGAACGCCCCGACGCTGTCTTCGAGGTCGTAGAACTTCAGGCCCCGCGAGGCCAGCTCACCGAGGCGGCTGTTGACGAACTCGCGGAAGCAGAGGATCCCGACCTTGCGGTTCCCGTCGAGGAGCGTCTCGACCTGCGGGAGGAAGTCGCCGTCGTGGCTCGCGAGCAGGACGTCGCCGTCGACGTCGGCGATCGCTTCCAGCGTGCGCTGGATACCGATGTCGACGACCTTCTCGTGGCTCGCGCCCGCCAGCGGGATCGGCCGGTAGCCCATCGCGAGCAGCGCCTGGACGAACGGCATGGGCATCTGCCCGGAGGACGCGTTGAGGAAGAACAGCGGCGTGACCGGCTGACCCCACAACGACGAGGCAAACTCCGTGATGCGGTCCCAGCGCGGTCGCTCTTCTGGGTTCGGGCGGTGCCCCAGCACGTTCATGCCGAGCGTGGCGTCGATGTTCTCGCCGTCGACGAGAAGGTACGTGGGGCGCACTGTGTGCAGTTCTGTGCCGGACATGGGTCCACTGTATGGCGAAAGTCCGCAGACCCGGCTCCGTCGTCGTCGGACGTCAGCCTGTCGTCGGCCGCCAGATCACCCGGCAGGCCACGGACCCGGCGCGGCGCCTGAGCGGCGCGCAGAGGGCGTGGCCCGCCGGCGCGACGTCAGTGCTGGGTGATCTCGGGCGTCACCGGAGTGGGGCTCACCTGCGGCGCGGCAGCGGTGCTGCCGTGCTTCAGCGCGGCCAGACGTGCCTCGATCTCGATCTGCGCACCCGAGGACTCGAGCTCCTCGAACTGGGCGTCGAGCGACGACGCAGCGACCTCGGCCTGACCGAGCGCCTTCGCCTCCTCGCGCCGCACCTTCTCCTCGAAGCGAGAGATCTCGCTCGTCGGGTCGAGCACGTTGATCGAGCTGATCGCTCCCTGGACGGTCTGCTGCGCCTCGGCCGTCTTCGCTCGCGCCACGAGGTTGTCGCGGCGCGACTTGAGCTGGGAGAGCTTCTCCTTCATCTGCATGAGGCCGGTCTTGAGCTTCTCGACAGTCTCGCGCTGCGACGTGATGAACGGCTCCGCCTGACGCACCTCTGTCTCTGCGTCGATCTGCCGCTGCAGAGCGACCTTCGCGAGGTTGTCGAACTTGTCGGCGTCGCCCGCGTTGCCGGCGGTGCGGTACTGGTCGGCACGCTGCGACGCTGCGACGGCCTTGCCACCCCACTCTTGGACAGCGGCGACGTCGGCGTTGTAGTCCTGCTCCGCCAGACGCAGGTTGCCGATCGTCAGCGCGACGGCGTCCTCGGCCTCGGCGATGTTGTTCGTGTAGTCACGCACGAGCTGGTCCAACATCTTCTGCGGATCCTCGGCGTTGTCGAGGAGCGCGTTGATGTTCGCCTTGGCGAGCTGTGCGACCCGACCGAAGATGCCCTGCTTCTCTGCCATGGAATTGCCCTTCTCAGTGCTGGATATGTCGTTCCGTGCTCTCTGGACCCGCTGTGGGGCGGACGCTAGAAGCGTCCCCCTCGTCCGCGGCTCCCGCCGCCCCGACCGCCACCGCCGCCACGACCGCCTCCGCCACCGCCGCTGAAGCCGCCACCGCCACCGCGGCCACCGCCGCTGAAGCCGCCACCGCGCCCGCCACCGAAGCCACCGCCGCCGAAGCCGCCGCCGCCACGCAGGAGCGAGTCGATGAGGATACCGCCGAGGACCATCCCGCCCACGTTGCCGCCGCCCCGTCCACCGACGCCTCCGCTCCCGCCGAAGCCTCGTTGCTGGTCTTCCCACCGGCTGACGTCGGCCTGAGCGAGCTGCTGCGCCGAGACGACCATCTGCTCCGCCAGGCGTGCCTGCTCGAGCGCGGCCGTCGCGTCGACGGGGCCGAGCGCGCGGGCCTCGCCGAGCAGCCGGACTGCCTCGGAGAGCCGCGTGCGTGCTTCCGGCCCGACGGCTCCCTTGCGCGTCGAGATGAAGCTGTCCACAGCGCGGACCTGGGACTCGACGCGCCCGAGCGTCTCGCGCAGCAGCGCCGCCGCTCGGTCCTGGCGCTCTGCGTCCTCCCGAGCGGGGGCGAGCGCTGCGTCGAGGCTGGCCTCCGCCGCGGTGAGGTCACGGATCGCAGCCAGGGCGTCGCCGCCCGCGCGCGCTGCCTGCGCGGCGGACACAGCAGCCTCGGCACGCGACGCGGCAGCCCCGACAGCGGGGTCGTCTGCGCCGATGGTGCGGGCGTCCACGAGGTCGGACTGGATCGAGACGAGCGCTCCGTCGAGCCGCGAGCTTGCGAGCGCGAGATCCTCGTCGGCGCTGGCGACCGCGTCGAGCAGCACGCTGGCCTGCGCTGCTGCGTGGGTGGCGGCACGGGCGTGGGCCACCGCTGTCCCACGGTCGCCTGCTGCGACGCTCGCCTCGCCGGCCCGGACCGACTCCGCAGCCGCGTCGAGAAGCTGCTCAGCCTGGTCGGCGTTGAGCGAGACCGACGCGAGGGCCGACGCAGGATGGGTGACCGCGAGCGTCGTGAGGGTGGCGCGGGCCGGGGCGAGGCGAGCGCGGAGCGTCGTCGCGCGCTCGGTGGTCTCGGCGAGGACCTGCGGGACCCTGGCCTCGAGGTCGCGGAGCTCGTCGAACGTCTTCGCGTCGGCAGCGAGCGACTCGGAGGCATCGGCGCACAGGCCGATGATCTCCGCCATGATCTCTCGTGCCTGCGGTTCGGTCTCGGGGGTCGAGTCGTCCAGCTGCTGGCGGAGCGTGAAGGCGCGGGTGACCTTCGACTTCGCGTCGGCGAGCGTCCGGGTGAACGCGGCCGTCGCCGCGTCACCGAACTGTGCCTGCGCGAACCCCAGCTCCTGCTCGGACGTCTTGAGCTCGTCGTCGATCGCGACGAGGGCCCCGCTGGCGCGCTGGTTGAGATCGGTGGTGGACAGCTTCGAGAGCTCGTCCCGCGGGCCTGTGCCCGACGCGGTCGCTCTGCCGCGACGCTTGCTCGCCATCCAGGCCAGCGCGAGCAGGAGCGCGATGAGGACGAGCCCGCCCACGAAGAGCCAGGTCACGAGGCTGCCTGACGCACCGCCGTTCACGTCGGCACTTAGGACGCTCACCGCAGCGCTCACCGAACCGGCCCAGTCGTCGTCTGCGAGCTCGTCTTCGATCGCTGCGGCGAGGTCGTCGTACTGCGCGTCCGTGATGGGCGCGTCGAGGGAGATCGCCAGGCCGTACTGGCGCTCGTCGATCGCGACGGCGAGCAGCGCGTCCTGCGTGCCCATGCCGGACAGGCTGTACGTCTCTTGTGCCCAGTCAACGGGGTCCTCTCCGTCGAACTCGTCGACGAACACGACGAAGAGCTGCATGTCCGTCTCGTCGCGGAGCTGGTCGAGGTCCGCCTGCACCGCCGCTGTGTCGCTGCCGAGGACGTCCGCCTCGTCGGTGATGTCCGCCGGCACGTTCATCGGGTCGGATGCGCTCGCCGGCGACGCGACGAGCCCGCCGAGGGCGAGAAACATCACGACCAGCAGCGTGCGCACCGCGTGACGGGACGTCACGCCCCGACGGAGGGACGGTTCGGACAGCTGAGACGACGACCTGGTGACCACACTGCGATCCTTGACCAAGCATGGGTAAAGCGCAACGCGGCCTCGTGCCACGAGATCCTCGGGACGGCGTCGCGCACACCGTCCCGAGAGCGCAGCAGGCCTAGGCCTGACCCGCCGGGCCGTCCGCTTCCGCGAGCCCCTCGAGGTCTTCCGCGTCGACGATCCGGTAGGCGTACCCCTGCTCGGCCAGGAACCGCTGCCGGTGCGCTGCGAAGTCTTGGTCGACCGTGTCGCGCGAGACGACGGCGTAGAAGTGCGCCGTGCGCCCGTCGGCCTTCGGCCGCATGACACGACCGAGACGCTGCGCCTCCTCCTGCCGCGATCCGAAGGAACCCGACACCTGGATCGCCACCGACGCCTCAGGCAGGTCGATCGAGAAGTTCGCGACCTTGCTCACGACGAGCTTGGTGATCTCCCCGGTGCGGAACGCCTCGAAGAGCCGCTGGCGCTCGCGCACCGTCGTCGCGCCCGTGATGACCGGCGCACCGAGATGCTCGCCGAGCTCTTCGAGCTGGTCGAGATACTGACCGATGACGAGGGTGGGCTCGCCTTCGTGCTTCGCGACCAGCTGCTCGACGATCCGCATCTTGCCCGGAGCGCAGGCTGCCAGGCGGTACTTGTCTTCTGGCTCGGCCGTCGCGTAGAGCATGCGGTCACGCTCCGGCATCGTGTGCCTGACCTCGACGCAGTCCGCAGGCGCGATGTAGCCCTGCGCCTCGATGTCCTTCCACGGCGCGTCGTAGCGCTTCGGGCCGATGAGCGAGAAGACCTCGTCCTCGCGGCCGTCCTCGCGGACGAGCGTCGCGGTCAGCCCGAGGCGGCGCCGGGCCTGCAGGTTCGCCGTCATGCGGAAGATCGGCGCCGGCAGCAGGTGGACCTCGTCGTAGATGACCAGGCCCCAGTCGCGCGCGTCGAGCAGCTCGAGGTGCGTGTACACGCCCTTGCGCTTCGTCGTGAGCACCTGATAGGTGGCGATCGTCACCGGCCGGACGTCCTTGCGGGCACCGGAGTACTCGCCGATCTCCTCGTCCGTGAGCGTCGTGCGACGCAAGAGCTCGTCTCGCCACTGGCGGGCGCTGACGGTGTTCGTCACGAGGATGAGCGTCGTCGTGCCCGACTTCGCCATGGCACCCGCACCGACGATCGTCTTGCCGGCCCCGCACGGCAGCACGACGACGCCGCTGCCGCCGTGCCAGAAGCCGTCGATGGCGTGCCGCTGGTACGGCCGCATCTCCCACGGCTTGTCGTCTTTCGCCGGGTCCGTCGGAGACAGGTCGATGGCGTGCTTCTCACCGTCGACGTAGCCCGCGAGGTCCTCGGCGGGCCAGCCGAGCTTGAGCAGGACCTGCTTGACGTTGCCGCGCTCGGACGGATGGACGACGACGGTGTCCTCGTCGAGCCGGTCTCCGAAGAGGCCGGCCGTCCGCTTGGACTTCATCACCTCGGCGAGAACCGCACGGTCCGTCGCCTGGAGCACGAGGCCGTGGACCGGGTGCGTCGTGAGCTGGAGCCTGCCATAGCGGGACATCGTCTCCGCGACGTCGACGAGCAGAGCGTGAGGGACCGTGTACCGGCTGAACTCCAGCAGCACCGCGACCACCTGCTCCGCGTCGTGCCCAGCAGCCCGCGCGTTCCACAGGCCCAGCGGCGTGAGGCGGTAGGTGTGCATGTGCTCCGGGGCGCGCTCGAGCTCCGCGAAGGGAGCGATCGCGCGTCGGGCAGCGTCCGCCCGCGGGTGGTCTACCTCGAGGAGAAGGGTCTTGTCGCTCTGGACGATCAGTGGTCCGTCGGTCATCCGGGACTCCTTCGCTGTCTGCTGTGTGCTCGTGTGCGTTCGCTGGGTCGTGCGCGGGGGCTGTCCTGACTCAGGTCTCGACCGGGACGAGCTCGACGCTGATGATCCGGTGGACAGCGACCGTGAGCTCAGACTCACGCGCCACGTCGACAGCGCGCAGACGACCCGCGTCCACCCGCAGCGGCCGCACCCGGCGACGCTGGTGCTCGCCGACCGGCCCCGTCATGTCGAGCCACACCTCACGACCGTCCGCTGCCGCCTCGCGCAACATCCCCAACGCCACGACCGGCTCCGTTGTTCCGGGCAGCGCGCTCCCGCGCACCGAGTCCCGGTGGCGGTACTCGCCCGCACCCCGGGCACGGCCCGTGCCAGGGTCGTCCGACGGACCGTCCGACGCCGAGCCCTCGTCGACCCGAGGCTGCGCGCCCGCCGCGGGGGTGTCCCGCCGCAGGGCAGCGACCAGGGTCGCGAGCCTGGCTGCACGGTCGTCGCGCCCGGTCCGTGCCACAGCTGAACGGTCCGGCAGCCGCACACCAGGACGTGCGCCCGGCCCAGACCCCGGACGCCGGCTGCGTCGTGCAGGCACACGCACCCGTGGGGTCCGACGGTCCGCGAGGACGATCTGGCCGTCCGGTCCCTCCATCGCCGGCGCCATCCCGCGCTCTCGCAGCGCCGCGAGCAGCTGACCGATCGGCGCCGTCGCCGCGAGCACCGTCGGCGCGATCCGGAACAACCCCAGCGGCCGCAGACGCTGGTCGTCGATGAGCCCCGCGAGCAGCGTCGGGTCCTCCACGCGCACATAGCTCGACGCGACACCGAGCCGCACCTGACCATGCCGACGCGCAGCATCACGCACGAGGTACTCGAGCGGTTGCGGCACCGGGGTGCGCGAGTGCAGCGCGAGCTCGGCGAGAAACTCCTCGCCCGTGCGGCCCGCGTCGAGCGACCGGGTGACCGACGTCGGCGTGAACCGGACGGTGATCGCCGCACCACGAGACTCGACGTCGGCAGAGTCCGCGAGCAGGGCCTCGAGCGCAGGCGACGGGCGGCCCGGCACCACACCGGTCAGGTCGCCCTGGAGCAGGATCTCGTCGACGGCCTCCGGGAGCAGCTCCGTCAGGCACGTCGTCAGCCGGACGACCACACCGTCGTCCGGGACGGTCTGACGCGGGACGTCCGCGAGAACGGCGCCACCCGGAGCCAGGGCGCCCGCCCCCGTCACGCCGAGCATCTCCGCCTCGCCCAGGAGCGCGGCGACAGCATCGATCGGCGGTACCGACCTGGGCGTCCGCCAGCGCAGCACCGCCAGGACGTCGTCAGGCGAGAGCGGCGTGAGCGGTGCCTCCGCGAGAACGTCCAGCACCTCACCGCGCAACCGCGGCACCCACGCTCGGTGCAGCTCGGGCTCGAGAGCGTTGCGCAGTGCCCCGCGCTCGTCCCGGCTCCCGACGAGCCACGGAGCACGAGCCGTCGCGAACCACGCCGTGACGAGCGCCGCCCACCGCGACGGGACGTCCGCAGCCAACCAGTCGTCCGCATCGAGCGTGGGAGAGTACGACGCCGGGTCGTCACCGTCGTCGACGACGAGGCCAGCGACCAGCGCGAGCTCGGTGACGAGAGCCGCCGTCCGGTCGTTCACCTCGAGGCGGGCCGCCAGCCTCCGCAGGTCTCGCACACCCAGGCCGCCCGACTTGAGCACGGACGGCGGTGCCACCTGCCACGTGCTGATGAGCTCGGCGAGGAGGCGGACCGCCTCCTGGGCAGCACGCACCGACTCCGCCGCGACAGTCTCTGGCGCTCGCTGTGAAGGACCAGCGGCAGCCTCCGACGGTGCCCGGGAGAGCCGTTGGTGCGTCCTGCCGCCACGCAGCGCCATCGCGACACGGCGCGGAAGCACCACGTGCTGGGCGTCCGCCTGCTTGACGAACCCGTTCTGCACGAGCCATCGCGTCGGAGCCGCCGCCGGTGCGCCAGCCACCGTCGGGATCCGGCCGATCGGCGGGCCCCACGTGAGCGCGGAGAGGATGCTGCGCGCACCGGGCGGGGCGTCCTTGAGCAGGTCCGGGTCGGGAACGGCGTCCTGTGTCCGGCCGATCGGGCCGAGCCCGCCCGGGTACGCGTCCTGGACCTCGTCGACGCCGGGCGCCGGGCGCAGCGCTGTGCCGTCGGGCGACCAGACGAGCGCCATCTCGTCCAAGGTCGTGAGGATGGCGCGGACCGCTGCAGCATCGTCGTCGTGCGCGGTCCCGGTGATCGCCGCGACGACGCGGTCGGCCGTGATGTGCTCGCCGAGGCTCTCGAGCACGGTGACAGACTCGAGGACCTCGAGGTGAGCCGCGTCGAGCGCGTTCGTCGCGCGCTGGAGGCTCGCGCGGCTCGTCGCGCGCGCAGCGAGAGACAGCAGCGTCGCAGGCGACGGAGATGCAAGATCGGGGCGGTGGGTGAGCAACGCGACGAGGTGCTCGTCGCTCCGAGCACGGATCGAATCGCTGAACGTGGCCATCCGCACAATTTTACGCGCCAGGTTGCCACGCACCGCACGCTCCCGCGGCTGACCGGCAGCGATTTCGCCCGCTTCCGCCCGCTCTCACCAAGGCCCCGACGGCCCTCCGCGTGCCGGCCGTGGAACCTGTGCCGGTCGCGGTAGCTGCCCCGATCGTGCAGGCTGCACCGATCGTGCTGGCCGCGCCGATCGTGCAGGCCGCGCAGGCCCTGCTGGCCGCACTGGCCCTGCTGGCCCTGCTGGCTGCGCTGGCCCCGTCGGTCCGCTGGCTGCGTCGGCCCCGCTGGCCGCGCCGGTCCCGGTGGTCGGCGAGCTCGGGCATCTGTCTCGATCTCGGGCTGTTGATCGCCCGAGATCGAGACAGATGCCCGAGGTCGACTCGGGCGTTTGGCGTCGTTGTCAGCCACCTCGGGTTCGTCAGAAGCCCTGGAGGAGGTGTGGGGCCGGACGCAGGGGGCACTGCGCGCCGACGGGCAGGAGCCGCTGCACGCGCTCGCGGAGGCTGTTCGACGGCTGCACGTCTTCTCGGGTGGCGCGCACCACGCGCCACCCGGCCTCGACGATCGCGTCGTGGCGCCGTTTCTCCTCGAAGATCACCCGCCCGGGATCGCCAGCAGCGAGGGTCGTGTACTTGACGAGGCCGTCGAACTCGACAGCAACCTTCCAGTCCTCCCACCCGAGATCGGTGCGGAACGCCCCCAGACGTGTGACGACACGAACCTGGGTGCTCGGTCTCGGGAGGCCTGCGCCCACGAGCACGAGGCGCGTCGCAGACTCCCAGGGCGACTCGGCGCCGCCGTCCGCGAGATCGATGACCGCACGAGCGATCCGGACGCCCCGGGCAGGCCCCAGGTCCTGCAGCCGTGCGCGCAAGGAGTCCGGATCGACGCCACGTCTGAGCGCAGCGTCAGCGACGACGAGTCCGGAGACCGCGCTGGACGATCGTGCGCAGTCCACCACAGTCCGCTCCAACGACGTGACCCGGAGCCCGGAGCGCACGACGACGTCCGATGCATCGAGCACCCCAGAGCTGCGCGACACGTCCTGAGACGCGTGGCCCGAGCGCAGCGAAGGGTGGTGGACGTGGACCCGATCGGGGAGCGCCACAGCGGCAGGCCCCAGATCAGCGCCGCGGACTCGTGAGTGAACGTCACGGCCGGGGACAGCTGGCGTGCGACCGCGGCGATCCTCGCGAGCTCCCTGGTCTGCGGCGCCGCGTCGGGCAGGAGAGAAGCTGTGGCGACGTAGGCCCGCGCCGGACTCGCGTCCACGCTCCAGACGTGACCTGGGCCTGGACGAGCTGTGGTGACAGCTCGCGGGCGAGGAAGACGGTGGGCAGAAGAGCGACGGTGGGCAGACGGACGGTGGGCAGCGGGGGAGCGCCCCGCTCGAGAGGGGGCGGTGGGTGGCGCAGCGTGGTCGCGGTCTGAGGTGCCATGCCACCAGCAGACGATGTCGCGCAAGCCTGCAGGTCGTGACCTGGCTCAGGTGTGGACCGACCGTCAGCGCCATGCCTTGTGGGCAGCTCTCAGCCAGCAGGGCTCCTGTGTCGGCCAGCACCACCCTGAGCGCTGAGGCTAGAAGACCTAGCTCCGCAGGCTCTGCTGCGCTGGCCTGCTCCGCCTGCTCCGCCAGCACGTCAGCCAGCCCGCCCGCCAGCAAGCGAGCCAGTCAGCCAGCCAGTCAGCCGGGCCGGGCTGGGCCGGGCCGGGCTGGGCTGGGCCGGGCTGGGCCGGGCTGGGCCGGGCTGGGCCGGGCCGGGCTGGGCCTGGCTGGGCAGGCCCGGCTGCGCCAGTTGCCGCCGAGCTCGGGCAGATGTTTCGAGCTCGGGCGGTTCAACGCCCGAGCTCGAGACAGATGCCCGAGCTCGGGGAGGCTGCTTCTGCTTTCGCTTTCGCTTTCGCTTCCGCTTCTGTCAGCCGGGTGGCGACCCGGAGGGATGCGGAGGGCGCGCGGTGGGTGAAACTGGTGTGCCGGGGGTGTGCGTTAGGCGGGTGGTCGTCGTGGACCGATAATGGGAAGGACTCACTGCCGCGCTCCGGAACATGCGCAGCCCGGTATCCTGTGAGGTCACATCCCGACGAGCACTCCGAGGTTTCACGTGCCCACCGGCAAGGTCAAGTTCTTCGATGCCGAACGCGGCTTCGGTTTCATCGCCAGCGAAGACGGCGAGCAGGTTTTCCTGCACGCCTCCGCGCTGCCCGAGGGCATCACCGCCCCCAAGCCCGGAGCCCGGGTGGAGTTCGGCGTAGCCGACGGTCGTAAGGGCCCCCAGGCCTGTCCGTCAAGATGCTCGACCCTGTGCCGTCGGTTGCCAAGGCGCAGCGCAAGCCCGCCGAGGACATGTCGATCATCATCGAGGACGTCATCAAGCTCCTCGACGGTGTCGGCAACTCCTTGCGACGCGGGCGATACCCGGACAAGGCGGCCGCCTCCAAGGTCGCCACGGTTCTGCGCGCCATCGCGGACGACATCGAGGCCTAAGAAA